>WRJV01000321.1 GCA_009778415.1 Clostridiales bacterium
TATAGCTTCGCGGTGTAATTGCTGTTGAACCCGCCGTTTCTGATCTGGTCGGCCACGACACTTGAAGCATTGCTTGACGGGGATATGTTGCCGTCAACCTCTGTGCCGTTCAAATTGTTGCTCGTTAATGGGCTGAGCGACGTGCTCGATATGTCAGGGTTAGTTCCAGAAGACCCTGTCCTCAAAATATGCGTGGGGTTGCCGTCCGTAAGCATTATTACAAAACGGTTGTCAATAGCCTCACCCCCGGAAGTTGGCGCGTTGTCGGGCAAATACAGGTTGCGGGCAAGCATCAGACCTCCTTGCGTAAACGTGCCTAGTTCCGCAGTCATGCTGTTGATTGTGCTTTTTGCGGCTTCAAGGCTCCCGCTGTCTGTGACGTCAACCCAATCCTGCGCCACCTCAGAATACCCTCTGTACTGGTCTTGGCCGGTGCCGCTGCCGGTCCCTTTAAAAGTGACGATGGATACCATGCGCACTGCGTCTCCGGCGTCGGCAACAAAACTGTCCAGAAAATCTATCGCCGCAGCTTTTGACAGTGCAAGGCGTGTTTGATCCGGCGGTACCGGAAAATAAGTGCTTGTAAGATAGTATCTGGGCGAGCCGCTCACCATCACCATCCCCAGTTGGCACCATTCGTTGTTGGCGTTGTAGGAGTAGTAAACAGTGCCGCCGTTGTCATAACTGTAAACAGGCCGGTTTGTTACTGAACCGGAAGTGATGCCGTTTTGGGCGTTTGTCAGCGAACTGTAAATCCGTTGGCCGGCGGCAACTTCGTTCCTGTATATATTGTTGCCCGAAGAATCCTGAACATAAGGGTACTCCGCGAGCGTTTGCACACTACTGTCACCATTTGGTGAAAAATTCATCGTGCCTGACAGGTCTATAACCAAGACCACCGCTGCGTCAGGCGAGACTTCGATCTTTCCAGTGTCAACTGTGGTTTTGACCTGCAGCTTGATCTCAAACTCGTTTTCGCCTACCTGTTCGATCGTCTTGCTGGTGGACGCAACGAAATCCCCCTCGCCCGCTGCGCCGCCATCCCTGTCGAAGTAGGCCGCGTAACCGTCCTCGTGGATTTGATTGACGACAGGCTCGCTTGCTGCTTTTGCCAAATTGGCTCGTTCCCCCAGAAACGGGTACAGCGGAAAATTCCCAATTTCTTCCGCTCCGCCGACAAGTGGGCCAGTGTCCCTCACATCCGCAAACGCCGCAGTTGCAATGCCTGGCATAATGCCAAATACCATCGCAAGCGACAAAAGAATTGACAACGATTTTTTCAATAATCGCCTTTCCCTTCTCATAGCTAATGCCTCCTTTTAAATAATATTGCTGGTTTCAATGGGGTTTCACTTGATTGCCGCACATTTGAACACGTTGATTAGCGTCAGATAAATAACTAGTTTCATGATCCAAAATTTCCGTGGAGTAAAATAATCCCACCATATTGTTCGTAACCCATAATTCAATTTTCGGGGGTTTTTGAAATTTTCACTCTTTGATTTATGCTAGCTGACTAAATTTGACAACCGAAAGCTTACAACTTTACACGTAGAAAATTATACATCTAAATGGTTACCGGCGTCTTTCACAGTTATGCAATCAACAGTTGCTTTTGTAGACATTTCCTGTTAAAATTAATCATATACATTAATAAGGGGGTGCATTATGCGCAAAAAGATAAACCAGACAAAACCCACTGCCACGCTGCTGCTCTTAGCCGCCGTCGTCGTTTTCTCCACCGTTTTCCTAGCAGGTTGTGGTTCAACAGACGATGGGCAAATCAGCAAAGAACTGCCAATACTAAAAGCGGGGTACAGCCAGTACCCGTATCCGCCGCTGCATTATTCTGACAGCAACGGGGAGCTGGTTGGCTTCGACATAGACCTTGCCCGCGAAGCTGCCGATATTATGAACGTAGAAATAGAGTTCGTGCCGATCAACTGGGCTGAAGGCGTGGAAGCGCTCGAATCGGGCGATGTGGACATGCTTTGGGGTGGCCTTGAGCGGGCGTCCCTTGACGAGCATAAAGTCAAATTCACCAAGTCGTACCTGCGCTCAAACATTGTGCTGCTGATGAACGTGGATCGGGACTATGCCGAGTTCAAAGACCTCCAAGGGCTCAGCGTGTGCGCACTGAACTTCACAGCTGCATTCAATTACCTCAAGGTCTATAACAGGGACGTAATAAAGAGCCAGCGGTCGTTCACCCCACCGGAATACCAGAACTTGATGGATTCGCTTTCGTCAGGGGAATTCGACTGCATGATAACCGACACTAGCTTCGCCTCATTTTTCCTTAAGGAACACAGGGGCGAAACGTACAAGATGAGCGACACAGTGATGGGGTCAAACTATGCAGTCGCAGTGCGGATCGACGACACAGAACTATTTGACCAGCTGCAGGCTGCCCTTGACGAGCTCGAAGCTGACGGCACCATCGACAGCCTGAGCGAAAAATGGGTCGAATTGGGCCCATACCAGCCAGTTGAAAGCGATGAAACAGACGAGCCCGATGATGAAGGCCAAGCGGGCGATGAAGCGGGCGATGAAGCAGACGAACCTGTAGAGTAGCCGATAGCTTACTGACTCAAAACGACTACAAAATCCAGATGCAAAGAAAGAAGGCTGCCGCTTGCGGTTATGCAGAACCGCAGGCTTGGCAGCCTGTTTTCTCGGTGAAAGAATGGTGGGTGGATGAGTGGCTGATTAAAGTTTCTGCGCCTTGAGCAGTTCAAACAGCCTTTTTGCTTCGTCGGTGTGAAGCGTGACGCCCCTCGACATGTGCTCATGGTCAGGGCTCCAGTCTCTGAGGTCGTACTTTTCGTTCCCGCCGTTCCATGCAACCTTGTTGAGTTCCTTGCACCAGCCTGTCGGATAAGACGACACCACACCCAGATGCTCAATAATTTCGAAAGTTATCTCATCTCTTTCTTTTTCATTAACTGCCATATTTACTCTCCTTTCCTATTATATCCCTTACTAATATTAATATAACATAATTGTTATTATTTGTCAACATCAAAAATGAAATTATTGACTTTTTTTTTTCAATCAACTACACTATAGTAAATTCTAGGGCTTAAGGTGAATATATGGATGCTGGTATTCTTTACGCCATACAGCAGCTGACAGGGCCGCCTTGGCTAGACGGTTTGATGGCCGGTTTGAGCTGGATTGGCAACAATGGAATGATTTGGATACTGCTTGCTGTTTTCTTGCTGATTTACCCAAAGACGCGAATCAGCGGTGCAGCCTGTGCCGTTGCATTGCTGCTGTCCCTGCTTTTATGCAATTTGATATTAAAAAACATGGTGGCAAGGCTCCGCCCCTATGACGTGCTTTCGTGGCTGCAGCCGCTTGTCCCGCCGCTCACGGATTTCTCCTTCCCTTCGGGCCATGCCTCCGCATCTTTTGCTGCAGCCACCGCAATAGCGCTTTCCGGCATGGGCAAAAGATGGGTTGTCCCGGCTTTCGCGCTGGCGGCTCTGATCAGTTTTTCGCGGCTGTACACCGGGATGCACTACCCCACCGACGTGCTGGGTGGGGCGGCTTTAGGCGTACTTTGCGGAATCCTTGCATGGCTTGCCGCGAAACGTTGGCTGAAAGGGCTGTCGCCGCCATGAGTCCGGCGCGGGCTGCGCCCGCAGCGAAAGCTACGCCCGCAGCGCAGCCGGCGCTACCATGCTTTCGGCGAGGCGTGCTTTCTCCTGTGCGCCCTTCAATATGCCTACAAGCGCCAGTGCAAATTCCAGAGCGGTTCCGGCGCCCCTTGAAGTAATGATGTTGCCGTCAACAACAACGCTGTCTGCGCTCGCTCTTGCCCCGGCAAGATGCTCTTCCATCCCAGGGTATATCGTCGCTTCCCTCCCATCGAGTATGCCAAGCTTCCCCAAAACCATGGGAGCCGCGCATATAGCTGCCAAGTATTTCCCGTTTTCCGCAAAACCCTTGACCACCGATGCAAGCCCCTCATGGGCTGCAAGGTTCGCGGTGCCGTTTGCCCCGCCAGGCAGGACTATCATTTCGCAGTTTTCGTAGTCGGCTTCCTCAAACAGCAGGTCTGCTTCGACATGTATGCCGTGGGACCCGCCAACGGATCTGCCCTCCATTATTGAAACCATTTCGGTTTCTATGCCGCCCCTCCGCAGGACGTCCACCACAGTAACAGCCTCTATTTCTTCAAAACCTTCCGCAAAATGCACATAAACCATGGGGTTCTCCTTTCTTGCTTTCTTGCTTTCTTACTTTTTACCTTTCCTCGCGGAAATACGCGTTGCCGATGTCGGCTGGCGCCATGTCTTCTTTCCTGTTTTTGCGTGTGCTGACGATGACTATCAGTATCGTTGCTATATATGGAATCATCTCAACCAAGTACTGGGATATGTTTATGCCGATGCTCTGGAGCCAGAAACCGAGGATGCTGAGCCCCCCGAACAGGAACGCCCCCAGCAGCGCTTTGACGGGCTGCCACGACGCGAATATCACCAGCGCCACTGCAATCCAGCCTCTCCCGGCGATCAGGCCTTCCTGCCATACAGGTATCGCCACCAGCGACATGAACCCGCCGCCAATTCCGCAAAGGCCGCCCCCCGCTATTATGTGGGCGTATTTGTACAGCATGACGTTTATCCCTGAAGCGTCTGCGGCAGCGGTGTTCTCCCCCACAGCCTTCAGGTTAAGGCCGGCTTTGGTTTTCCTCAAGTATATTGCCAGCGCCACCGTTATGGCATACCCGAAATATGCCAGCACGCTTTGCTGGAACAGAGGCTTCCCGACAAGCGGCAGCCCGGCAAGGCCTGGAATGCCCACAGGCATGAAAAAATCCCTGACAATCTGAGGCGCCGAAAGCCCGCTCATGCCCTTTCCGACGAAATAGGCGAATCCGGTTCCGAAAATCGTGAGCGTCAACCCGGTCACTACCTGGTTTGCCCTGAGCGCAACAGTCAAGAACGCGTAAATTGCCGCGCCGAACGCCCCGGCGGCAAACGCCCCAAGGACTGCCAACAAAGGGCTTCCCGTGGCAAACCCCGCTTTGAACCCTATTACGGCGCCCATGTACATCATGCCCTCGACGCCCAGGTTCAGGTTCCCAGCTTTTTCCGTGATCAGCTCTCCGAGCGTCGCGAACAAAAGAGGCATCGCAGCAGCCACTGCGGCTGCAAGAAAGTTCTCCATGCTACGCCACCCCCCTTGCTGCCCTGCGGCTAAAAGACACTCTGTACTGAATGAAGAATTCGCTCCCCAACACAAAGAACAGTATTATCCCTTGAATCATTTCCGCCACCGAAGCAGGGATAAGCAAAGCTATCTGGAGGTACGCCCCTCCTTGGATGAGCATTGCAAAGGCAAAACAGACGATAGCCACGGCAGGCGCAGAAAGCCTCCCCAGCCAGGTGGTTATGATGGCAGTAAAACCGTAATTGGCAGACAGCGAGTATGTCAGAGTCTTTTCCACAGCTGACGCCTGCACCATGCCTGTCAGCCCGCAAAGCCCCCCCGACACGAGCATCGCAGCGATCATGACGTGTTTGATGTTCATCCCTGCATACCTTGCGGTTTCAACGCTTTCGCCGATTACCGTCACCTCGTAGCCCTTCTTAGTGTGGTTGACGAATATGTAGACTAAAACTACCGAAAGGACGGCGACAATCCACCCCACATGGATGCCGAAAAGCTTCGGCAAGACGGCGCTTGGCGGGAAAGCTGCAATACGGGGAAACCCCAAAGACCCAGGGTCCTTCCACAAGTCGTACTGAAGGTAAGTGACCCATTTGATCGCGATGTAGTTCATCATGAGGGTGAAAATCGTCTCGTTGGTACCGAACTTTGCCTTAAAGTACGCAGGTATGAATGCCCATGCCCCGCCGCAGATTACCGAAGCGGCCGCAAGCATGGCAAGCATGGCGGTTGGCGGCAAGTCAGGCGGCAGGTGCAGCGCGGCATATGTTGCGCCCATGGCCCCCATCATTATCTGCCCCTCGCCCCCGATGTTCCAAAATTTCATCTTGAACGCCACGAGTATGCCCATTGACGTGATCGTAAGGGGTATGGCTTTCAGTATTGTCTGGTTCAACCTCATCTGGGAACCCACCGAGCCGTTTACGATCTGCGCGAAGACCTTGATGGGGTCAAACCCCAAGGCTGCAATCACTGTTCCAGCAAATACTATCGACAGCAAAACGGCTGCCGCCCTGATAGCCCATTCCCTGCCTTTCGGAAGCTCTGCCCTCTGCGTAATTTTCATCATGCCTGCCTCCTCTCTGCCACGCCTGTCATCAGCAGCCCGATGTCTTCTTTTGTGACTGTGTCAGGGTCCACGATCCCTGTGATTCTTCCGTCGCAGAGCACCATCACCCTGTCGCACAGCTCCATCAGCACATCAAGGTCCTCGCCCACAAACAGCACCCCGGCGCCGCGCTCCTTCTGCTCGTTTAGCAGGTCGTATATTTTATAGGACGCGCCTATGTCTAGCCCCCTGACGGGGTAGGCGGTAATCAATACTTTAGGGTTTGAGTCTATTTCCCTGCCCAGAAGCACTTTCTGAATGTTGCCCCCGGAAAGTTTTTTGACCGGCGTGAATACGCTTGGCGTCAATATTTCCAAGGAATCAACGATCCTCTCGGCTTTTTTGACGCAGGGCCCTCTTTTTAGGAAAACCCCCTTTTGCCCCTGATAGTCCTTTAGTATTATGTTGTGTACTATGTCCATCCCTGCCACAAGCCCCATGCCAAGCCTGTCTTCCGGTATGAACCCCATCCTTATGCCCATTTTTATTATTTCGCCGGGGCTTTTCCCCAGTATGTTTTCGCCGTTGAAAAAAATCCTGCCTTTGTCGGCCGGCACGAGTCCCGCTATGGCCTCGCATAGTTCCTTTTGGCCGCTTTTTGCGACTCCGGCCACGCCGAGTATCTCACCTGACCGCAGCGTGAAGCTTACGGATTTCAATGCCTGCTTCTTTTCGCTGTCCAGCACGGTCACCTCGTCAAGGGCCAGCAAGTCCTCCTTGCCCTCTACCCTGCTCTTTTTGATTGACAGGTCGACTTTTTTGCCTACCATCATTTCAATAAGCGGCGGCACTTCGATTTCCTTTGTCACCACAGTCCCGACAGACCTGCCTTTGCGCAATATGGTGATCCTGTCGCTTATTTCCATGACTTCGCCCAGTTTGTGCGTTATTATAACCACGGCGCAGCCTTTTTCCTTCATGTTCCTTATTATGCTGAACAGTTTTTTTATTTCCTGCGGGGTCAGCACCGCTGTGGGCTCGTCCAGAATGAGTATCCTTGCGCCCCTGTACAGCACTTTTATGATCTCCAGCGCCTGTTTTTCGCCCACCGGCATGTCATAGACCTTCTTGTCCGGGTTGACGTCGAGCCCGTATTCGTCAGACAGCTTTTTTATCTTTGCTGTCAGGTTCTTCCCTCTCGTGAAAAAGCCGCCCTTTTGCCCGATCACTATGTTCTCTTTTGCCGTAAGCACGTCTATCAGTTTGAAATGCTGGTGAATCATGCCAATGCCCAGCGCTATCGAATCCTTCGGCGATGAAAACCTGACTTCCTTCCCGTTAATAAAAATAGAACCGCTGTCGGGGCTGTATATCCCCGACAGCATGTTCATCAAAGTGCTCTTGCCGGCGCCGTTCTCTCCAAGCAGCGCATGGATTTCTCCATTTAAAACGGTCAAATTCACATTTTCGTTTGCCGCAAGCGAGCCGAAAGATTTAGTTATGCCGCTCATTTGAATTGCTGTGTCCTGCAATTTGTCCCCTCCGAACGTTGATTCAAAACGCGGCTATTCCGTCGCGTTTACCCCCTTTACGACCCTGTTGATTTCCCAGATTTGGTCTCTGTTGAGCGTCTGCCCATCTTCGCAGAGCACAGACCCGTCGGCATACAGTATTTCGCCCGAGAAAGGCGCGAACTCGCCTGACATGATCCGGGCCTTCACTTCTTCGACTTTGGCTTTTACATCGCCGGGAACCAGATCAGACAAAGGCGCGAGGCCAACGTATCCGGAGGCCATGTTGCCGTAATAGCTTTCCGGCGAAAACGTCCCGTCCAGAATTTTCTTGATTACGTCTATGTAGTATGCGCCATGGTCCCAAACGGGAGCGGTCAGGTAGGCTTTTGGCGCCGAATCGGGCTTGTCCAGGTTGTAGCCGATGGCGTAAGCACCCGCTTCCTGCGCAGCGATTATCGGGCCTGCCGTGTCGCAGTGCTGCTCAAGCACGTCGCACCCCTGCGCCAGCAGCGCCTGCGCAGCTGATTTCTCTTTTTCCGGGTCGTACCATGTATTGATGTAGACGACGTTCACCACAGCGCCCGGGTTGACTGACTGTACGCCCAAAGCGAACGCGTTGATGCCGATCTGAACTTCCGTGTACGGGTACGCCGCCACATATCCGACTTTGTTCGTTTCTGTCATCATCCCCGCGACTATGCCTGCAAGGTACCTCGGTTCTTCCATGGCGCCGAAGTAGTTGTCGAAATTGGTGTCGTTCATCATGCTCCCTGAAAAATGCAGGAAGTATATGTCAGGGTACTCCTCTGCGAGCTCAGCCATGGTCTCCATGTACCCGTAGCTGCATCCGATTATCACAGTGCATCCGGCGTCGATCATGTTTTCTGCCGCAGACCTGATGTCCTGCCTGTTCTGGTCGTCAACGTTTTCGACCGCCATAGTCTTGACAAGCCCGCCGAAATACGCTTCAAGCTCGTCTATTCCGTTGGCGTGGGCCTGCGAAAAACCGCCGTCGGTCTTTGACCCAATCAATATGAACCCAACCTTAATCATCCCATCGAAAGACTCGTCGTCGCCGGTTTGGCCGCCCCCGTTTCCGCCGCATGCCGCAAGGCTAAGTGCCGTCAGCAACGCAAGCGCCAATAACAAAATCCTCTTCATTTTTTTCCTCCTCGTAATAATAGATGTACTTGTAATACCTTAACATTATATTCGTATTTGGCAAATTCGTAAAGGCATATTGAAAATTTTCCTGATTTCTGACATAATCATACATAGCGTTTGGTTTGCACCATGAAAAGGGGATTGAGATGGAAGCATTAAAAAATAAAATTTTGGCAGAAGGGCAGGCGGTGGGCGCCGAAATCGTCAGGGTCGACAGTTTTCTGAACCACCAGATAGACGCCGAGTTCATGTACGAAATAGGCGAGGAGTTCAAAAAAAGGTTCGCGGGCGAGGATATCAACAAAATCCTGACGATAGAAGCCAGCGGCATAGCAATAGCGGTGTGCGCCGCTAAGTATTTTGGCTACCCGCCGGTGGTGTTCGCCAAGAAAGGCGCCCCGGGCACTATGGGGACGGACTATTACTCAACCGATGCGAAGTCTTTTACCAGAGGCGTCGCATCAAGCATCGTCATTGCGAAGAAATTCTTGTCCTCTACGGACAGAATCCTTATTATCGACGACTTTCTTGCGCAGGGCGAAGCCGCCTTCGCGCTATGCAACCTTGCAGAGCAGGCCGGCGCCGCAATCGTCGGCATTGGGGCGGTCATCGAAAAAGAGTTTCAGGGAGGCGGAGGCCGCCTGCGCAAAAGTGGGTACCGCGTCGAGTCCCTAGCGGTCATCGAAAAAATAACCGACGGCAAAATTTTGTTCAAATAACGGGTTTGCGGACATGCCGCTCGCGTCCATGGCCGCTCGCCATTCCGCGCAAGACAACTGCGGAAATGATTGCGAGGCTGGCAGAAATGGCGGCAAAAACAACCGTTTTGACTATATACGACCTGAACAGTATGTCAGGCGCGTATGTTTTCATGGAGAAATAATAATTCCAAGAGTCTCCGAAATTTGAAAACGTGCTTGACCAGAATTCAAATTCAGACCACCTTGTGGGGATGAAGCTGCCTGGGATGTAAAAAGGCGAGCCCACCAGCGCGAGGCAGCAGAAACACGCCAGAGCCAGCCCTCCAGCCATAACCGCCCTCCTGAGCCACTTGCCCATGCCCTTCGTAAGTCCTCCCAATGCAATCAGCGCGAAAGCGGCAAACGCGATCAAAAGCGCCAGTTTCCCCAATGCCATAAAAGCCTTCACCACTGAACCGTAGTAGACCGTAATGTCGCCGCCTACCCCGTAAACCATGCGCAGCTCTGACGCGGACATCTCCGCCCCCTCGCCAAATACCACGTCCAGCGCGTCAAAGCCCGCCCGCGAGTCGTCCTCGCCGACTTTGTAAATCAAAGGCGCGGTGCTTCCGTACAGCAGTTTTTCAACAACATAGTTTTCTCCGCCGATAACCACGGTTTCGCCCAGTATGCCGCTTGCCGTTCCAAAGACGCTAAAAGCCGCAGCTTCTGAGAGAGCGCACCCGTTGTCCAAAACCAAGTCGAACATCTCGCTGTTGTCGCCAAAATAGTACAGCGCACAGTCGAGCCTGGTCCTCGCCCCAAGCGAATAGTTCTCAATGGTCACGTCGTTTTCCTGGCTCCATGCGGTAAACCTGATGTCTTCCTTTTCAAAGTCCCGGTTTTCAAGCAAATCTGCCAACCGTTCGACGTTCAAAAGCTGGCCTTCCGACCTTATCTGGACGACTTGGCCATACCCCTTTTCAGCCTCAGCAGCAGCCCCGGCAGACAAGCCCCAAAAAACGGCCGACGCCATCAAGAAGGCTATGACGGCCGCCAGCTTGATTATGTTCTTACGTTCCAATGTCGGCTGATTGTACACGTACACGGTCTCCTTCCGCTATCGTTTTGTTGCTTTTCGTTATTATCAGGTCGTCTGACGTGAACCCTCCCGATATGGCGGCATTCTTGTTGTCCTTCTCGGTTACCGTGACATCCATCTTCGATGCGACCTTTTGCACGCCCAGCACACCGCTGGTTTCGCCGACGATGTACACATAGTAGTCGTCTTCGCTGCCCCTGACGGCGCTGAGGGGAACTGTGCTCCTGTACTCTTCCGACCTCTGCTCATGGGTGAGAGTCGCTTTCTGGGCGATGTACGCATCGGTTCCGGAAGGGATGTCGCAGATGACTCTGGCTACGCCTTCCTCCCGGGCGATGGACCTGATCGTCAGGTTTGAAAGCGGCCTGCTGATCCCTGAAAGGGTTACGCTCACTTGATCTCCGGTCTTCATGTACTGGGCGTCGTCGGTTTTTATCTCCCCCGTGAATATGAAGTTCGCGCTTTCCGGAATAATCGTGCAGTAATTTTCGCCTTTGAGGGTTTCGCCCTGCACCGCAAAAATCTCACCTACAGTCCCGCTGATGTCTGCTGCGACTTTCCCCTCGTCCTTCAAAACCTTCAGCATGTCGTCGTATTCCTTTTGCTTGAGCTTGAGGTTGTTCTCCCTGATTTCAATGTCAATGTTGTTTTTGGTCGAGTTTTTCTTGGCGTCTTCGAGCTTGCTTGTGGCGTCTTCTATCTTCCTCCTGTCCGACTGCATCTGCATCCCGTCGTTGATGCTCCTGTTGAACTCGTCGTCGGCAAGGGCCCTGTCAAGCTCTGCCTGCGCAGAATTAATCGATGAGTTGTCCACGCTTTCCATCTTCATCTTCTGGATTTCCAGCCTCGAGTTGGAAATGTCCACCCTCGTTTTTTCGGCTTCGTCAACCAAATTGTCGTAGTCCAGCGACAAAATCACGTCCCCTGCCTCAACATAGCTGCCCTGCCCGACGAATATTTCTTCAACCCGAAGGGAAGTGCTGCTGCGGACATAGTGCTTCTTCGATGCGTCTATCTCGCCGTTCACCATCGTCCTCTGCACAAGCGAGCCCCTTTTTACGGGTTCCGCGTTGACCTTGGCCACAGTCACCGAGTCCGTCGCCCTTGAAACCGCTGTAAGCGCGATAAGCACGGCAACGCATATGATCAGGGCTTTGGCATATCTGTTTTTAAACATAGTTTGCTTCCTTTCCGGCATTATTCTTTAAGCCCCACAGCTTGAATCCCTCGTTCAAGGTACTTCTGCCCCACAAGGAACACCAGCAGCGGAGGCACGAGTATCATGATTGACGCTGCCAGCGCTACAGCCGCCTGGTTCCCCGAAGAACCCGGCAAATACAGCGATAAGGGCCATAGCGCCTTGTCTTTGATGAAGGTCAGCGGCTGCTCGATCATGCTCCAGTATTCGATGAACCCCAGTATCATCGCAGCTGCTATCCCGGGTGCCCCCACCGGTATGCCGATGTAGATGAACGTTTCAAGCGGGCCGGCCCCGTCGATTGCCGCTGCCTCTAGCAGCGCGTCCGGTATCCCCTTGAAGAACCTGTACACTATGAACACGGGGAACGTGGAGAAAATTGCCGGCAAAATAACGGCAAGCCTAGTGTTCAAAAGGTGCATCGTGTCCAGCACGATATAGTTCGACACCATTGTGACCTGAAACGGCATGAGCATCAGCACGATGTAGACCATGAACAGCGCTTTCCTGCCCTTGAACTTGAATTTGGCAAAACCCCACGCAGCAGGCACCGCCACCAGCATCTGCCCGATCAGTATAGGGAGCACAAGCCTGATGGAATTCCAAAACATCACGAAGAAGTCCGGCGAGTCGAGGAGCAGTTCCACGTAGGCCCGCAGAGTAATGTATTCCGGCAGGAAGAACCATGTAGCCGACCTTCCGCTGTTGTCCGTCAGCACAGGCCCTATTTTTTCGTATACCTCGTCGGCGCCCATGAACGAGCCCGCAAACAGTATGCAGATCGGCACAAGCACAAACAACGCAAGGGCGAATATCACAACCGACTTCAGGAAAGAGGTTTTCTTTGTGTCAAACATTAGTCGTCCCCCTCCCCGATAAGCCTCATCCACAGGGATATGAGGATGAAAATCACTATAGCCATGACGACCGCCCCCGCGCTTAGCTTTTCGATGTCGAGTGCCGTGAACCAGTTGTTGAAAAGGTGCTGAAGCATGTACATGCTCGTGTGCGGGTACTCCCCTGCCACCAGGTAGGCTTCTCTGAACACCTTGAACGAATTAAGCAGCGAAAGGACTATCACCATGAACAGCACCCCCACCAGGTTCGGCAAGGTGATCGAAAACAGCCTCCTGAAGCTCCCTGCGCCGTCCACGGCAGCTGCCTCGTATATTTCCAGCGGTATCTTGGAAAGCCCCCCCATCCAAAGCACCATGTCGTACCCCATGTTTTTCCAAAGGTAGCTCACAGTCAGCACCCAAAACGCAGCCGCGCTGGCCATGAACGGCACTGTCGTCCCAAAGGCGCTGCCCGTCAAGCTGTTCAGCAGCCCGTCGTTGTGGAAGAACAGCTTCCATATGAGCACCATTGACGCCGCAGGTATCACGAGGGGGAGCAGGAACACCGACTTTGCCGCGTCCCCTACGCCCTTAGTGCCGGAAACAAGCAGCGCCAGCACCAGCGACATGGCCACAAGGGCCGGTATGCAGACTGCCACGAACTTCAGCGTGTTGCCTGCTGCCAGTTTGAACGCTTCGTTTCCGAACACGTTCAAGTAATTGCTCAGCCCCACGAAATTTGAGCCCGTCGCCGTAAAGAACGACCTCCTCAGCACGTCTGCAAACGGAACCAAGACGAATATCAAAACCCCAATGAAGCTGGGAGCTATGAACGCGAGCGGCACTTTATTCTGCGAGATATATCTTAGTCCTCTCCCTAATGTCGGCAATCGTCTGATCCAAATCTTTTTCTCCATCGAAATACCCTTTCGCCTCGTCCAAAATCATTTCCGCAAGGGTGTTGTTCACCAAGTACGGAGTTTTCGCCGCCAAGCACAAGCCTATTATTTTCTCCTGGGTTTCAATGCTCGGTATGCCGCCCGAAAGCATTTCGCCTCCGACGACGGCGTCATTTGACATTGCCATGTAGAAGTTGCCTTCGGTTTCCATCGTATCCCTGATGGAGTTTACTTTCACGGCAAACCCGTCCTCCAGCCTGACGCTCTGAACGTCTTTTGAAAGCATCGTCTTCAGAAAATCCTTCGCTATGTCGATTTGCTTGCTTTTCGCGTTTATCCCTGTTATCGCAGACGGTATGAAAACATTTTCCGAAAGCCCCGGCAGCGGCAGCATGACGCAGTCGCCTCTGCGCTCGCAAGCCATGTTGGCACTCATCAGCGACCTCATGCTTGCAATTTTCCCGACATACGTGAGGATGTTTCCAAATGCGAAGTTAAACACTTCGTTGGGGTTGCTTTCACCTACCTCGAAAGCCGGTCCCAGCCTGATCATAACGTTGCCGCCGCCGCCGCCATAAGCGCCGCCGCCTCGTCTTTCCGGCGGTGTTATCACTTCAGCCGGCGTATCGGCCATTTTTTTAATTGCTCCAAAGTATTCCGCAAGTTTATCTTCATTGATCTCTTTACCCTCCAGCCAGCCCGGCATGCTCCCCGGCAGGAACACTTTCAGCAGGTTGTCAGCGGTCTTGTCCCCGATGATGCCTATGTCCGGGTGTGCGGCTGCAAAATTGGCAAGGCTGTCAATATTTTGCATCGCATTTGCGTTTTTTGCGTCGGCAAATATCAGCGGCAACGTGAATTTTGCCGGCACGGCATATATTTTTCCGTTCTTTTCAAACGCCCTGAGCACGTTTTCGACCACCTGCTCTTTGCTTGACTCTTCGTTGACTATGTCTGTCACGTCGAGAAAAACCCCTTTTTCGATGTAGTTGTCCGCGTTCAGCCCGTCCAGCATGATGATGTCAGGGCCGTTCCCCGCCATTATCTCAGTGTTCAATACTTTTGTTATGTCTGTCACTGTTGCGCCTTCTTCGCCCATCCCTACCTGTATGTTGACCTTTGTGTCAGGGTGCATTTTCTGGAAAATGCCCGCAGCCTGCCGCAGCGTCCTGTTTTCGTTCAGCGTGAACACCACCAGCTCGTTCTCGGGCCTGGCTGCGATGTTTGGGTCGTAAGTGAAATGGTGAAGCTTCGACTCGCCCCCGTCAAATGAAACGAGGAAGAACTCCCCTTCGGCAATTTCGACAAACCACTGGAAAAAATCGTTGGGCATCGAAAGCGAAGTCAAGTCACCGTCGATAATCTTTTCAAATATGCTTCCATCAGGCAACATGCGGAAAACGCCGCTGGAATTGTATAGGTAAACCGCCCCTGAAAGGCCTGCCGCAATGCTTGTCTGGGCAGTAAAGCTGTCAAAGCTCAAGCTCGCCTCCTGTTCAAATGTCTCCCCGTCGTAGACCAGTATTGAATTGCTGCTTGTTTCGCAGATGTATATCTTGTTCCCCGAAACCGTGAACTCTTCGGGCTGCATGTCTCCGTATTTCCTCTTGTATGCGCCGTCCGGCCCGTACTGGACTATGCCCATTCCGTACTGGCCGACAACCATGTCGCCGTTATTGAGGAACTTCATAGTTGACATCATCATGATGCCCCTATCTCCGGTAGCCCAGTTCACGTCAACCTCTTCAAGGGAATCTCCTGTAATTTTGTAAATGTGCAAAGTGTTGTTTTGCGGCCCGCCCATTATGGCGCCGCCCTGTGGCGGTCCATCTTGCGTCTGCCCTTGTACCCTTTGCGGCTCGCCTTGCGTCTGCCCTTGTACCCTTTGCGGCTCGCCTTGGGCCTGCCCTTGTACCCTTTGCGGCTCGCCTTGCGTCTGCTCTTGTACCCTTTGCGGTTCGCCTTGGGCCTGCTCTTGCGGTGGTTCCTGTCCGCCCATCCTCCTGATTGGCATGTCCCCAAATTCCAGGGTGGCAACAAAAATTTCACCGGCGCTGTTTGCTGCCATGCTCTGCAGCATTTCGCTCTCATCCAGTTCCCACCCTACGTCTTTCTTTTCCCACGATGCGCCATCTCTCGTCGTATACAGCATAATGCCGTCCTCGCTTCGCGTATATATGTCCAAGCTGCCGTCACCGCCGGGGAACTGAGCAATCACGCTACCTGCGCCATCCGGCAGGTCCAGTATTTCCTCAACGTACCTGCCCATAGGTATGTTGCTGGTATTGTCCGGCCCTCCGCACCCGGCAAGGGGCATGAGGCAAACTACAAGTGCCAATGCTATCAAACTTTTAAACCCTCGTCTCATTTTTCAATACTCCTTTGCATAACTAAAGCGGGCTGTCGCCCGCAACCAGTAAAAAACATGAATTGCATCTATATTATACCTGCATTATCTCTAAAAATCCTCTAATTTCTGTGGAGATTGTGTGTAGATTGCATGGAGGTCCTCACCTTATGCTTGGTAGTGATTGGCTTACTTGACTTGGTGATCAAATTCATAAGCTTAATAATAAGCTTGCAAAAAAGAAACAACCGCCACAATTATAAAGTGGTCCCCATGTCAAGGACATTTTAAAATAACCACTTAGAAAAAACAAAAAAACGTTGTATCCTTTAATTAATGCAGGGGTCCG
>WRJV01000322.1 GCA_009778415.1 Clostridiales bacterium
ATTCACCATGCCGGACAGCAATGCAATAATCAAGGCGAATTATGAATATCTCGACTATGCGCTTACAGTAGACAGCGGTGTTGATGTTTGGGGCGCGGGAGCCTACCATTATGGGGAGGCCGTGCCTGTGGCGGCGGATCCGCCTCCTGCGGGCATGAAGTTTAGCGGGTGGAAAATCACAAGCGGAAGCGGTTCGTTTAGCAGAGCCGCCGCATCCGACACCATCTTCACCATGCCTGCAGGCGACGCAACTATTCGGGCGACATATTCCGAAAACAATGCCGGCACGTCTTCTTCGCTGCTGCGGCGCGCACGCGAACTTGACACTGCATCGCCGCCACTGCCCGGTGACGTATCGCACATGCTTAATACGAAGGATCACAATGCATTTGTTGTAGGAGTCGGAGATGGTTTGTTTGCGCCGGCTAACAATATGACCCGCGCTGAAGTCGCGCAAATGTTTTACAACCTCCTCCTCGACAAGGACATAGAAGCCACGCAGACATTTCCTGACATGCCTAAAAACGCGTGGTACAAAAAAGCAGTAGACTCCCTTGCTTCACTGGACGTCATAGCAGGACGCCCCGATGGCCGTTACTGTCCTGCGGATTTTGTTACGAGGGCAGAGTTTGTCGCTATTGCTGTACGGTTCACAAGCGAGGTGCTGCCGGACGAGCAGGTTCCTGTTTTCACCGACGTGCCAAAGACGCACTGGGCATACAACTCCATCGCCACTGCGTCAAGCTACGGCTGGATCAGCGGGGTAGGAAGCAACCTCTTTGCCCCGGACCGAAACATGAGCCGTGCCGAAGCCGTGACGCTGGTGAACACGATGCTAAGCCGTGTTCCGGACAAGGCTTTTATCGACAGTCACCCTGAACTTGTATTCTATGCCGATGTTGCGAAAACACATTGGGCTTTTTACGAAATAGCGGAAGCCGCAAACTCTCACCATTACGCATTGCGTGAAAACGGCGCGGAAGAGTGGCTAGAAGCAAACTGATTGATGACAAAAGAAAAAGGGGCGGTTCCCTGTCTTGCCTAGGTAGCACAGGCGTGACACAGGAACCGTCCCCTTTTGTCATTTTTCTTTATTTAGTGTAGTGGATGAACAGGTCTAGCAGGTCGAGCATGTCGATAATGCCATCGTTGTTTACGTCGCACATGCTTGCAGTGACGCCGCTGCCTTTGGTGTCGTTGACCTTAACCAGGGTGTTCCAGTCTGCCGAATCCTTGTTGAAGCCGCAGTACAGCAGCATCATGCCCAGATCCAGCGCATCTACGATGCCGTCTTTGTTCAGGTCGTATTTTGAATAGATTAGCTTTTCAATCTTTGTCGTAGCCGTGCCTTTTTCTATTACGGCACCGATGTACTGCGTTTCTTCGTCTACCAGCCCGACAACTTTGAAGCCCGTCAGCGTCATCGCCGCATCGCCGTTTGCTCTTGGCGAATAGATGAACGTTGCGATGTCTTCAAACGGCCAAGTGTTGAAACCGGTGGAGCCACCTGACGGGTACCCGAGCGTGACCGAGCCCAGCCACAGGTCGCCGCCAAGGCTCTTCCAAGCTATGCCGTCAATGACCTTAAACCCGTTCAAAGGCTCAACGCCAATGCTGGCCAGCATGCTGCCGTCCACTTTGAATTCAAGCTCGACGTTCAGCACGTCTTTTGCCCTGTTGATGGATAGGGTAAACTCCGCGTTCCCTTCAATGCCGGTAATGGGGTCAACGCCCAGGCTCGCGCCCACAGGCGGGTTGCCCGCTACAAGCGGCGCACCTAGTTTGTTGGTCTGGCTCTGCGTAAAGTACTTGCCATCGCCAAATGTAGAAACAATCTTGACAAGGTATTTGTACTCGACATAGCCGTACTTGGAATCAGCAACCCTGACAGCAAGCGTTGCGCTGTTGATCAAGCCGTTGTTTGCCGCAACCAGGTTTTCAGGGATTTGGTTGTTGCCGTTGTTCGGATTGTACATGTTGACCACGCCATATGGGTCTGACGTGAAGTTGTTGTTGTTCCTAGTGGAAATCCAGCCGTCAATCCTGCTGCCCCTAGTCGCCCAGACTTTCAGCACGTAAGGCACGTAGGAGTTTTCAAACCCGGCGTCTTTCAGCACCTTGTTGAGATAAGTTCGCAGGTTGCCCATGCTTGCAGCCGCGTCGAGGTCAAAGGGCCACGGCGCTTTTTCGAGGTATTCCGCAGCAGCTACAGCTTCATCATACGCTGTAATGAAATCAGCGTAGAGGTCAAAGTAGCCCATGTCGAACTGCCACGCCTTGCCGCTCCAGTCCACGCCTTTCCAGTTGCTTGGGTCTGTGCCAAACGGCCCGCCCGCGCCTGAGTAAGTCACGGTGAAGTCGCCTGCCCTCGGGTCTTTGAGCGGAGATGCCGCCAGCTTTATCTGTTTAGCCAGCTGGTCTGCTGCTATGCGGTTCATCTCGCGGTAGAAGTCCTCGTCGCTGACGCCGAAGTGCGGGTCGTTGTACCAAAGGTTCGCTTCAAAGTTGTTGTCCTCTTGGAGCCACGGTGCGAGCCAGTCCATGGTGGCAGCGCCGCCGCCTGCGATGATGTTGTTTTTGATCGTATTGTTTTCAGTCTGCTGGATGTTCATGTTGACCACATTCCCGTAGAGGATGTTGTTCTCGAATCTGCTGTCTTTGCATTTGCCCATCACGCCGCCGAGGTGGAATGCCGGGTCGACGCTCTGGCCGCCCATCGAAAGGCCGTTCCAACCAACGCAGTTGGCGATAATGTTGTCATGCACGTACATGCCTTCGACCCAGTAGGTTTCAGGTGGGCCGTGCTCTGTGGATATCTCAATGCCGATGTCGCAGTCCCAGATGAGGTTGTTGAAAATCTCAAGGTTCTTGCCGCCGTCGGAGTAGATGCCGTTGCAGCAGCGGTCGAATTCGCCTTCCGCAGGGCCTATCCTCGTGCCCAGCCTGCCGCCGTCCTGCTCCCAGTAAGCCTCGTTGTCTATGGTGCAGGAGCCGAATATCACGTTGTCGTAGCATCTGCCGTTCCTGGCCATGTCAAACCTGTGCCTGCCCAAGTTGCCGCTTGGGGTGCCGGCCGGGTCTGGATAAAGGTTCGCAGCGCCGCTGGTGGGCGTCCTCGCCGTGCCTTCAAACCCGATCATGTCGATCCCGATGTTGTTGTTGTTGTAGACAAAGTTGTGGCAGATGTCAAACCCGTCAAAATTGCCGTTGACCACGATGGCTTCGCTCCAGTAAGTGCGGTTGCCCCAGACTTTGTTGCCGTCAATGACTAGGTTCGTCACCGGCGCCATGTAGTTGGCGGCATAAAACCCTATCGCGTGGCTCGACGTGTTGATGTTGTACACAGTGTTGTTTTTGATGACCACATTGTCGAAGGGGCTGATGTTTGTATCGCTTGGAGGCATGTCCCTGTTGTACTTGAAGGTGTTGACTACCATGTCGTTGGTCGCCCCGTCGCTGGAAGTGGACAGGTATATGCCGTTGCTCGTGGCGTTTGTGACAGTAAACCCTTCAAATCGGATGTTCCTCGGGTTGGTGAACGTTACGACCGTCCCTGTGGCTCCGCCGTCGAGTATGACTTCGCCGTCGCCGGCGCTTTGCAGTACAGTCATCTTCTTTTTGGAAGGCCCTGCGAGGCTGGCAGGTACGGTATACCTACCTACGTACGTGCCGGCGTGGACGAGCAGCGTGTCGCCGCCCTTCATCTGAGTCAGCGCGTAGGTTATCGTCTCCCATGGAGCAGCTTCGGTGCCGGCAGCGGAGTTGCTGCCTGTAGTCGCTACGTGGTAAGTGTTTGGCTTTTCCATGTTCATCCTGATGGCTGCTATATCGTTCGTGTAGAAGAGGTCGTCGTACCAAGTCGCTATCTCGATCATGTACGAGTAGTTCCTGCTGCTGCCCGCAGCCATGCTGGCATACGTGGAGTCGTAGCGGTCTTTGTTGATGTCGCCGTTGGTGGCCGCCCTGTTGTTCTCGGCAGGGCCGTAAGCGCTCAGCACGGCGTTGTTGCCGTTGTTTGGCATCAGGCGGTTGACGATGCCGTCGTTGGTGCCTGTCCAGCCTGCTGAAGTCGACTCTGCACCGTCAGGCATGTGCTGCGTGTTCGCGGCGCCTGTGGTCACCGCCAGGTTGGTGGTGTGGGTGACGTGCAGCACTTCTGTGTTGGTGTAGCCAGCCTTGTGAAGCTGCTCAGTGAGGTAACTCCTGAGATTCCCGTCGAAGTACGCCCCTTCCATGCTGAACGGTGCGCTGTGCAGGAACGTCCTCGCCGCCATCAGCTCGTTGTGCGCCGCGACGTATTTCCCGTACACTTCCACGAACTTGTCGAAGAGCGGCCAATTGTCGATGTTAATGCCGAAGGTGCCGCCGGCTGCATAGTATTCGGTCAAGTCGGGTGCCGTTGCCGGGATCACGTTCGGATTGAAGCTGAAGTCGCCGTGTACCGGGTCTTTCAGCGGAGTCTGGCCGGACGCCGGGAATATCTGCCTGGCAAACCAATCGGCACCCAGGTTCGCGCTGGTTACGCCGCTTCCGGTGACGCCCCAAACGTTGTAGCTGAAATAGTTCTGCCCTCTGGCGCTGGTGATTTCAACGCCAAGCGAGGTGCCGCCGCCCATGAAGACGTTGCCCTCTATGAGGTTGCGCCTGCTCTTCTGCATGCCGATGTGGGTGTCGTTGCCGTAGAATATGTTGTTTTTGAACTCGCAGTCCTCGGTGTAGCCGAGGCCTGAAGCGTAGCCGCCGAAAGCTAGGCCTACCCAGCCTACGGTGCTGGCGATCAGGTTGTCGTGGACTTTCACGCCCCTGCAGTAATATCCTTGGCTCTCGTTGTGTTCGGTTGCCACCTCGATACCGATGTCGTTGTCGTAAACGATGTTGTTGTATATCTCGATGTTCTGGCCGCCGTCCACGTAGATGCCGCCGCAGCTTGCGTCATAGTCCCTGCCAAACCTTATGCCGTTCAGCGTGAACTGGGACCCCTCGTTGTAGTAGTTCTGGTTGTTGATCGTGCGGCTGGCGAATATCAGGTTGTTGAACACCTTGCCGTTGCGGGCGTTGTCGTACTTGTGCTGGCCATCAAAGCCGGTCGAGCCCCAGGACGTCGGGCCGCGCGCTGTGCTCTCGCCGCCGATCAGGTCGAGGCCGATGTTGTTGTTGTTGTGTATCAGGTTGTTGCTCACCACGAACCTGTCCACGTTGCCGTTCAGCACAACAGCCTCGCTGGAGCCGCAGCGGTTGAAGTACATCTCGTTTCCGTCAAGTATGAAATTCGACACCGGAGCGTTGTAGTTGCGCGCGTACACGGAAAGCCCGTGGGTGCCGCTGATGTTGTAGACTTTGCAGTTTTTAATGACCACGTTGTCGAAGGGGCTTATGGAGTCGGGGTTGTCGTAGCTGAAGCCCGCTGCCGTTATCAGCGCGTCATAGGCCGTCCCCTGCTGGGACTGGACGGCGATGCCGGTCCCGCTGCCGTTTTTGACGGTGAAACCATCGAGCATGAAATTGCCCACGTTGTTTATCGCCACTACGGTGCCGGTCCCGCTGCCGTCAATCTTCACCTCGCCGTCTCCCGCTGCCTTGATCACAGTCATCGCAGTTTTAGACGGGCCTGTTAGAGCCTGGGTGACTGTGAAACCCGCATACGTGCCTCCATGGACCAGCAGCGTGTCGCCGGGGGCCATCCTTCCGATGGCGTAGGCTATCGTCGCCCAAGGGGCAGCTTCGGAACCGCCTGCGGCGTCGTTGGCGCCGTTTGCCGCAACGTGGTAGACAGCGGCGTCTCTAGCTGCCACAGCTACTGCATCCGGTACGTCAGCCGCATCCGGTACGTCAGCTATGTCTGGCACATCTGCCGCTTCTGGCACATCTGCCGCTTCTTCTGTGTCCGGCACGAATCCGTCAGCGCCGCCTATGTCTGCATAGGCAAATACGCCGTAAGAAAAAATCAGGCCGAACACAAGCGTGAAGCACAGGAACTTCTTCATTCCTTTTTGATACATTTCTTTATAACCTCCTTATGAAGTGTTGAAAAACTTCTGCCTCTTTTTTTCTGGAGTTGGGGTTCTCTGTTTTCAGCCTCGTTTTGCGGGAACGGGGTTAACCTCGTCTGGTTGCGAACTCTCACCTTCCTTCGCGTTTTTGTTCTTCGCCCATATAACAGTTCTGTCACGTCTATTATATAAATCTTGACAGCCCGCGTCAAATAGAAAATTGAATCCCGAGCCCGAATGTTTGCTGCTCGCGCTATTTCGTATAATGGATGAACAGGTCAAGCAAATCCAGCATGTCGATCTTGCCGTCACCATTCACGTCGCACATGCTTGGGGTTACGCTGCCGCCTTTAGAATCGACTACTTTCACCAAAGTGCTCCAACCAGGGGAATTCTCGCCAAAGCCGCAGTACAGCAGCATGATACCGAGGTCCAGCGCGTCTACCTTGTTGTCCTTGTTCAAGTCGTATTTCGAGTATATTAGCTGCGTGATCTGCGTGGCTGCTTCGTCGTTTATGACTTTGTGCCTGAGCCTGGTAGTCATGTCGCTGTCGTTGTCAAGCCCGACAACGCTTGCTTTCGTCAGCTTCATCACAGCTTCGCCTTCTCCCCTCGGGACAAAGACGAATTGGGCAATGCCTGTCATGTCTTTCGCCATGAAACCTTTGCTGCTCCCCGAAGGGCAAGCCAATGTGACAGAGCCCTGCCACGTGTCGCCACCGAGGCTCTTCCAAGCGATGCCGTCAACAGATGTCCATCCGTTCAAAGTTAAGAACTCCTTGCTGGCCAGCAGGCTGCCGTCGACTGTGAATTCCAGCTCAACGCCAAGTACGTTCAGCGCATTGCCGAGGGACAGGGTGAAGCAGACGTCGCCCTCGATGCCGCTGACAGCCGGAACGCTGAGGTCCAGGGCCGCAATTGGGCCGTTCAGGCCTATGTTGACGCCTCCCCTCGTGTCACCCTGAGTGTACTTCTTGCCGCCGTCAAATGACGTTGCGACCATCACAAGGTATTTGTACCCGGTGTGGCCGTTTGCGGCAAACCTGTCCATGAGGACGGTGCTGTTGATGTTGCCGTTGGCAGCAGCCCTGTCGTTGCTGGGCATCAGGTTGTTGCCGGCGTCCGGGTTCATCATGTTTACTATACCGTAGGGGTCTGTCGCATAGGTGGCGTTGGTCCTCACGCTGTTTGACAACCAGCCGTCGACCCTGTTGCCTCGCGGCGCCCAAACCTTGAGGATGTAGGGCACTGAGGAATTCTCAAAACCAGCGTCGTGCAGCGCGTCGGTCAGGTATGCGCGCAGGTTGCTGTAGCCCGCATCTACGATCTCCTCAAAATCTAGGAGCTGGCACGTCTGGAGGTATTCGACTGCCGCCTCCATTTCGTCGTAGGCGTCGCGGTAGCTTGCGTAAATGCCGAAGCGGCTCGTGTCGAACTTCCATGCTTTGCCTGCCCAGTCGGTGCCTTCCCAGCTTCCCGGGTCGGTGCCGAAAGTTTTGTCGGCATAAGTCACAGCGAAATCCCCATGCCTCGGGTCGGCCAGCGGCGGCGCGTCAAGCTTGACCTGCTTGGCAAGCTGTGTCGCCTCGATGCAGTCGAGTTCCTTGTAGTAGTCGGCGTCGCTTACGCCGTAAGCCGGGTCGTTGTACCAGATGTTGGCTTCGAAATTGTTTGCGTCGTGCAGGAACGTGTCGAGCCAGTCCATGACGGCGGCGCCGCCGCCCATGATGATGTTGTTCTTAATCGTATTGCCCTCTGTGTGCTGGACGTTGAAATTCACAGCATTGCCGTAGAGGATGTTGTTCTCGAACCTGCTGTTTACGGTCTTGCCCATCACGCCGCCCAGATCGAAATTCGGGTCAAGGCTCTGCCCGCCGAGGCTCTGGCCGTTCCATCCCATGTTGCTGGCTAGGATGTTGTCGTGGACATATACGCCCCCTACCCAATAGTTCGGATGGCCCTGCTCTGTGGACACTTCTATGCCGATGTCGCAGTCGAATACGAAGTTGTTGTATATCTCAATGTTCTGGCCGCCATCTACGTAAAGGCCGTTACAGCAGCGGTCATACTCGCCCTCCTTCGGGCCGTTGCTCGTCCCAAGGTAGCCGCCGTCCTGCTCCCAGTACGCATCGTTGTCTATTACGCAGGAACCGAACACCACATTGTTGTAGCACCTGCCGTTCCTGGAACTGTTGTACCTGTCGCGGCCCGCATTGCCCAGTGGCGTCCCCGCCGGATCAGGAAACAGGTTTGAATTGCTTGCTGTTGCAGTGGGTATCCTGGCGGCGCTGTAGAAGCCGGCCATGTCGACGCCTATGTTGTTGTTGTTGTAGATGAGGTTGTTGCAGATGTCGAACCCGTCCACGTTGCCGCTGGTGGTGATGGCTTCGCTGTAATGGGTGCGGTTGCCAAAGACCTCGTTGCCGTCGATAACGACCCCGGTCACCGGCGCCATGTAGTTCTGCCCCATCACGTACACCGACTGCCCCGATCCGTGTATGTTGTATATCTTGTTGTCCTTGATGGTTATGTTTCTGTACGGGCTGACGTTCGTGCCGCTGGGGGGCAATTCCCTGTTGTATGCAGCCGCTGCGGCAGCAAGGGCTGTGGCGTCCTTGGCCGTCGAATAGTTTATGGCAGCCGAAGCATCCCTGATCGTAAGCCCTTCGATCGTTACGTTCGCTAGGTTGCTCATGGAGAATACAGTGCCTGTGCCACCGCCGTCCAGTACAACCTCACCGTCTCCTGCGCCCTTTATTGTCGTCCGCATGTAGTCAGTGCCGGAAAGGCCGGCTGGGATTGTGTACCTTCCGGAGTACGTGCCGGCGTGGACGAGCAGCACGTCGCCGCCCTTCATCTGCGTCAGCGCGTAAGTAATCGTCGCCCACGGCGCGGACTCTGAACCATTGGCAGTGTTGCTGCCCGTTGTCGCCACATGGTACGTGTTTGGTTTTGCCATGTTCATCCTTATGGCAGCCACTTCGTTTGCGTAGTCGTATTCGCCGTACCAAGTCGCTATCTCGATCAGGTACGCGTAATTCCTGCTTGTACCAGAAGCCATGCCGGCAAACGTTGAGTCGTAGAGGGCCTTGTTGATGTTGCCGTTGGCGGCTGCCCTGCCGTTCTCTACTTCGCCATATTTGGTCAGCACTGCGTTGTTGCCGTTGCCGGGAAGCATGCGGTTTACAATGCCATTTGTCGCACCGTTCGAGTTGCTGCCGTCCGGCATGTACCCAAGGCCAGACGTGCTGCTGTTGTCGCTGGTCTGAAGGATGTACAGGACTTGGGAATTCGGGTAGCCTGCCTTGTGGAGCTGGTCTGTAAGGTAATCCCTGAGGTTCCCGTTGAAATACGCCTCTTCCATGTTGAGCGGATTGCCCTGCAAGAATGTCCTTGCGGCCAGCAGTTCAGCGCGGGCATCCGTGAACCCTCCGAAAAGGTCAAAGAATTCGCCAGGCAGCTCCCACTTTCCGAAATCAAGCCCAAAGCCGCCGGCATAACCGCTGGTGTCAACGGTTGAATCGGCAAGCAGACCCGAAACGAAGCTGAAGTCGCCGGCTGCGGGATCTGCCAGCGGGCTGGCAGTAAGATCTCTCACCTGCTTGTCTATCATGGCTTGCGTCATGTTCGTTGTGGTGAATATGTTGCCGCTGGTGTTGTAGAATATATTGTACCCCCAATCGGTGGTGAGCCTGGCTGCAGCGTTGATGCTCCCAATAGAACCGCCCACGAATATGTTGCCCTCGATTTTGTTGTTGCGGCTCTTCTGAATGCCCAGGTTGGTACCGTTGCCGTAGAAGATGTTGTTTGTGAACTCGCACTGTTCTGTGTAGCCTAGCGTACTGGAGTAACCGCCGAAAGCGAGCCCGACCCAACCGGTGGTGCTGGCTATGAGGTTGTCGTGAACCTTAACGCCCCTGACGTAGAAGTTGTCGCTTTCCCTGTGTTCAGTCGCAACTTCTATGCCTATGTCGTTGTCCCACACAAGGTTGTTGAAAATATCGATGTACTGCCCGCCGTCCACGTAGATGCCGCCGGAACTGCTGTCGTAGTCGCTTGAGAAATGGATGCCGTTGACGTTCCCGGCACTGCCTTCTGCCCAGTATGCGGTGTTGTTTATCGTTCGGCTTGAAAAAATCACGTTGTTGAATACGAGCCCGTGGCGCGCGCAGTCGTACTTGGACCTGTCGTCAAACCCGGTGTCGCCCGACGGCAGGCGGGCTGTGTTTTCGCCGCCGATAAGGTCAAGGCCAATGTTGTTGTTGTTGTGTATCAGGTTGTTGCTGACCGCAAACCCGTCCACGTTGCCGTTGAGCACGACTGCCTCGCTGGAGCCGCAGCGGGAGAAGTGCACCTTGTTGCCGTCAAGCACAAAGTTTGAGATCGGCGCATTGTAGTTGCGCGCGTAGACCGATATGGCGTGCGTGCCGTTGATGTTGTAAACTAAGTTGTTTTTTATCACAACATTGTCAAACGGGCCGGTCGTGCCGGGGTCTTCATAGCTGAATCCCGATGCCGTAACCAGCTCGTCATAAGCAGCGCCCTGCTGGGATTGGTACCCTATGCCTACGCTGCCGTTCTTCACAGTGAGCCCCTCAACCAGCAAATTGCCAACGTTGTTTAGCGTCAGTACGGTACCTGACCCGCCGCCGTCGATCTTTGCTTCGCCGTCGCCGGCCGCCTTGATCACGGTCATTTCAGATTTGGACGGGCCTGTCAAAGCCTGCGTGACCGTGAACCCTGCGTATGTGCCTTCGTGGATCAGCAGGGTGTCGCCGCCGATCATTTGCGTTACCGCGTAGGCAGGCGTCGCCCAAGGCGCGGCCGCAGAACCGTCCCCTGACGCATTGCTGCCGCTCGCCGCCACATGGTAGACGGCGGCAGCCCTGTACGCCATCGCAGAATCATCAACGTCGGCGTACGTAAACATGCCATAGGAGAGGATCATAGCGAGGGCAAGCGCCCAACACAAGATTTTTTTCGTTTTTTTGCAACTCATTTTTAAACCTCCAAAAAAATAGACTTAGATGTAGCTTCTTTGAGTCTATTGTATAATTCTTGATGAAATTCGTCAAACTGTTTTGCTGGATAGCATCAAATTATTGTGCTCCGCTTAATTGTCTGGTATAATAATCTTGTTCCAACGCGGGCGGTGCATGCGCACGCACATGGCAAAGGCCCGCTTTGGCAGGGAAGGAAACAGGCCAATGGTCAAAATGAAAAAAGCCGCCTCTCTTTTGCTTGCGCTGTTATTGGTTTTCGTTGCAGCTGCTGCACCGACTGGGCAGCTTGCATCGGCAGGGCAAATTTCAAACTATGCAGAATACAGTGATTCTGGCAGCATTACATACCCGGAAGCTGTGGAGGCTTTGTCGGGACTGGGCGTATTGGCTGGGTATGAAGACAATACGTTCCGGCCGGGCAGGAACGTCACCCGTGCGGAGGCGTCAAAGATCATCTGCTACATCCTCATCGGCACCGAAGCAGCCGACGCGCTAAAAAGCGCACCCTCAAGCTTCAACGACGTTGCGCAGGCACACTGGGCAAATCCTTGCATCGAATACTGTGCATCAAAGGGCATAATAGCAGGATACGGTGATGGGCGCTTCGGACCGGGGGACAACGTGACGGCGGCGCAGATGGCCAAAATGCTGCTTGCGTCCATCGGCTACGGTGCATGTGGCGAGTTTGAAGGCGCAAGCTGGATGAGCAACACATTGGGCAAGGCGCAATCGAAGGGCATCGAGATACTGACTGGGACCAGAGTCAGCGATTTCTCCGCGCCGGCTACGCGGGAACAGATAGCGCAATACACATACAACGCTCTGACAATCCCAAACATGGTAGTGTGGGATTCGGCGAGCGGCGAATACAAGGACATCGGAGTTACCCTGCTGCTCAAGTCGTTTGGCGAAAACGGCGGCGAGAAACCGGCCGGGTATGTTGATCCGGAACAGTACAATGCCGAAGGCTGGAGCAAAACATACCGAAACGAACTTGTTGACGGGCTCTACTACAATAGCTGCGGCTATGCGATCAAGGAGAGCGACTACCGGGACATGCTTTCAAAGCGCGCTCAAATCTATTCCCAAGTGATAGTGCCCGGTATGGACGATTATGACAAAATTCAGGCTATCCATGATTGGATTTGCGATAATATAACATACAACAACGCCTTTTCCGACCACAAGTCGACGTGGAAACCGACTAAGTCGCAGTACCAATACGAACATCAATTGGGTTGGGCGGGCTTGATCTTGGGGACGGCTGTCTGCGCCGGCTATTCCGACGCTTTCAAGTTCCTGCTCGACGGGCTCGGCATAGAGTGCATTTTTATTTACGGGCAGGTGCCCAGCCAAGGCGGCCAGCATGCTTGGAACCTCGTAAAACTTGGCGGCTCTTATTACCATGTGGACAATACTTGGGACGATCAAGAATCGTACATCAGCTATTTTTACTTTCTTGACTCCGACGCCACGATAAGCGGCAAAACGCAAAACGAGGATTACAGGGAGTGGAGCCGCAGCAAATTCCCCTCATGCCCGAAGGACTATAGCTTCCCCGTCGTATCGGCAAGCGTGAACGACCCTGCATATGGAGGGGTGGAAGGTTCGTTCATCAGCTGGGGCAAAGGCCAGTATGCGACTGTGAAAGGCACTACAGTCTACCTCAGGGCCATAGTGCGCCCTGGCTGCGAATTTGATTTCTGGGAAGTCGTCTCCGGCGGCGCTGCTCTGAAAAGCATTGATTCGCCGAACACGTCGTTTGCAATGCCAAACAGCAATGTCCATGTCAAAGCGAATTTCAAGCAACAGGGCGCAGGCCCGGCATCCGACTCAACGGTGCCAGAAAATGATCCTGCATCGGACACGGCGAACGCCGATCATTCGGCGGCAGAGCATGCCATAACGGTGAGCGCTAACGACGCCGAGCGTGGAACTGCGAGCTCGACACCGGGAGCAGCGATCCTAGGCGATACCGTGTCGATAAGCGCTGTCGCAAACGAAGGTTTTGAGTTCGGGCACTGGGAGGTCGTCTCAGGCGGCGTAACGATTAGCGATGAGAATTCCCCAGATGCAGAATTCATGATGCAAAACAGCGACGTATCGGTCAAAGCGCATTTTGAAATTTTGTTCACCAGTGGAAATAAATAGAAGCCCTTACATTATTTCGAGAGCGGAAATAATGAAAGAACTGCCTGTGGAAAACTGATACTTGTAAAATTAGTCAAGTTCCTGCAAATCCTTGAATTTGAACGGCAAAATTTAATTTAACTATCCACAGCCATGGGTGGAAAAGATTGTATACAATTTAAAAATGCATGTGGAAAAATGGCTCGAACCTGACAACTATCACGATTTAAAGTTGTTGAAAATTGTTTGTCAAAATGCGAACACGGGTTTACTCGGCACCAAAATTTGCTGCTGCGTACACGAAGGAGAAGAACATTAAAATGCTTAAGGAAAGAATATCCTACAAAGAAGGCTTGCCTGTAAACGCCCTCGTCGCCAACGTAAAAGAATACCCCATACACTTCCACGCTGACATTGAAATTGTATATGTCCTAGCTGGCACTGTCACATTAAAACGCGGCTGCTGCTCGCGCGTACTGAAGCAGGGGGACATCCGGGTCATCAACAACAAGGACATTCACAGCTACTATCAAACTTACGAAGACAACATGGTGCTGCTGCTTCAAATAGATGCCTTGTATTTTTCCGATTTCTACAAAGACTTAGCGAGTTGTTTTTTCCTCACAGAGGCAAATGGCGGCAATAACGAAAACCTTGACCTGCTACGGGGCATATTAGCGCAAATAATCATGGCGTTTCTGCATAAAGTCAACGGCTTTGAACACATTGTCATTGAAAATACGCACAACCTGATTTCCTGCCTCATGTCAAATTTCAGGTGTTTTCAGGCGAAAGACGGCAAATATGAGAACGAAACCGGGCAGAGAGGAAACATAGTTCTTGCCGGGCGGCTTAATCGGATTATGGACTACATGTATGAGAATTTCAAGCGAAAATTGACTTTGAGCGAAATAGCGGAACGCGAGCATCTCAGCATGTTTTACCTCTCTCACGCCATTAAGGACGCAACCGGAATGAACTTCCAAGACCTTCTGGGTTTTATCAGGGTTGAAGAGTCCAAAAAGCTGCTGATTGGAACGAGCAAAAAAATCGGTGCGATTTCTGGCGAATGCGGCTTTTCTGCTGTCAGGTACTACATAAAGCACTTCCGTCAACGGTATGGCATGGCACCGTCCGCGTACAGGCTGAAGCATGCCGGCAAAGCGAACAGCACAGAAAGCATCGCCACTTATGACCGATGCCCGCAGTCGGCCGTTGAAGATGCGGTTCAAAAGCAGCTAATGGGCTTGCCAAATGAGCACATTGGCGAAAGCAAACTCAAATCAAGCGTATTTAACCTCGACTTAGCTGACTGCATGTCGGACAAGCGGCAAAGGCGCTTGTTCCCAAAAGAGATGTTCGAACTGGAAATAATGAAAGCTGCGGCGAGGCCCTTCAACCTTTTCAAAAACTTGAATGAGCACATGCTTTTTTCCAACCGCTTGTGCATGGTTTCAACTTCCGCGAGCAATCCTTCTGATCTTTCCAACCTCAGTATTTTGGTGTATAATTATAGTGAAGACTTTTATGACAAACTGACAGGGCCAATCGGGAAGGAAAGCTTCCTCGACCAACTCAAGAATTTTGACGACGAAGCGGAAATCCTGATCAAGTGTGTTGGAATATCCGGAAATTTCAAGGCAATCAGGTATAAAATGACGAAACAAAACGTGTTGAGCGCATGCGACGACTGGCTGAAGGTTTCGGGTACGCTTAACAAAAGGCAGGCGCTGCTCAACAGCTGGAGCACTCTCCCCAACATCGAAGCAAGCGAGATCACGGTGTCTGACACGCTGAACCTGTGGTTCAAGCTGCGCGGTTTAAGTGCGGAGCTTATATTGATTGACAGAAAATAGCTGTATATAATTAATTTTTGGAGGTGAAAGGATGAAACTATTGATTATTGGAGCCGGCGGGGTAGGCACGTCAGCAGCCGCTATAATTAAAAGAGCGGGCAAAGAGGGGGATTGGGCAGAAAAAATCGTAATCTCCGACTACGACCTAGCCCGTGCAGAGGAAGTCGCTAACAACATTTGCGGCGGCGGAAAATTCGTGCCTGAAAAAATTGATGCTCGAAACCCTGACAGCATCAAGGATGTCATCAAGAAACATGGCGTCACATACGTGATGAACGCTGTCGAGCCGCTGTTCAACGAGACCATATTCGACACGTGCCTAGAAGCAAAGGTGGGGTATCTCGACTGCGCTATGACCCTTTCAACAAGGCACCCGGAAAAACCCTATGAATTGGCGCACATCAAGCTTGGGGACTATCAGTTCGAAAGGCACGAGGCGTGGGAAAAAGCGGGCAACATTGCCATCGTAGGGTCCGGTGTAGAACCGGGCATGGCTGACGTGTTTGCCAAATTTGCGGCGAAGCACCTCTTTGACGAAATTGACGAAGTCAATATAAGAGACGGCGACAATTACGCCGGCGCTGACGGGCTGTTCGGGTTCTCCGTATGGACTACCATTGAAGAATGCCTGAACCCTCCGACGATCTGGGAAAAAGGGAAAGGCTGGTTTACGACAGAGCCCTTCTCTGAACCGGAGATATTCAACTTCCCTGGCGGCATTGGCGATGTCGAGGTCATCAACGTCGAGCACGAAGAAGTCATGCTAGTCCCTCGTGTCATCGACTGCAACAGGGTAACGTTCAAGTACGGCGTCCCAAGGGAAATGCGGCAGCTGCTGCTCGATCTTGAAGCGGTGGGCATGGACGATGCAAAACGGAAAATCAAGGTTGGCGACGCAGAGATCACACCGAGGGATTTTCTTGTGAAAGTAGTGCCGTCTCCCGTTGATTCAACTTTGCACATGACCGGGAAAGGGTGCGCGGGAGCATGGGTAACCGGCAAAAAGGATGGCAAACGCCGGTCGGTCTACCTGTATCAGGTCACAGACAACCAAGAGAGCATCGGAAAGTATACGACAAATTCTGTGGTTTCGCAGACGGCAGTTGGACCTGTAATAATGCTTGAGCTTGTGGCCAAAGGCATCTGGAACCTCGTTGGCGTCCATGGACCCGAAAGCTTCGATCCGGATCCTTTCATGGAAAGGATGGAAAAATATGAATTCCCAGCCGGCATCCGTGAAATGGATTCCGAATATGCCGATGAAATCAACGAAAAGAAGCTTGTTGACCTGATCAGCCTTTAACCTCATCCATAATATTTACGAGGGGCGCATATCGCGTCCCTCTTTAAGTCTGCCTTACCTCACTCCTGCCTTACCTC
>WRJV01000323.1 GCA_009778415.1 Clostridiales bacterium
AATTGCTAGACCGCAACGCCGAATATGTGCATTTGGACGTCTCCTTTGTTGTATTGCTTCCTCAGATATTATCATAAATAGGCACTTCGCGTCAATGGGAACGCGTCCAAAGCCAGCTGAAGCAGGAGTATATTACTCTATTCTACCATTACTGTCCTGTTTTTTCTTGCTATGCCACACGGATAGCAACACGGCAATCGTGCCTGCCACACAGGGAACAAAGTATACCACTTTTTCTTTGTGAGGGTCTAGCAAGAAAATAATTAAAACGTAGATAACGCCCCCGCTAAGTTCATACCCAGAACATCCACAGTTGCCTGTAGATAATATTGAACGCCCTTCCACCAACTGCATGATGCTTACCCAAGTTGATCCTCTGGAATGCGTAGTGGTGAGTCAGTGGTAAAAATCGGTGTGCTCACTGAAAAAACACGCACAAACAGAACCATTGAAATGATTGCGTATTTTACCAAGTTCATTTTAAGCCCTACCAATGGACAGAAAAATTGACGGCCCATAGATTTACACCAAAGCTTTCCCTGCCGCCAGCCACTTCGTCAAGCGCCTCTAAGCAAAGTTCTTTATCAATGGCAAAACCCTTTTGCGCCTCCCTTACCAGCATGCCAAACTCTTGAATTTCATCCAGCGTGAAATCATAGCCGAGAATGTTGATTTGTTCCCATGCCTCGCTCGATCCAAGCCCGACAAGTTTTTCAGAACGTTTCTGATCAGAACACAAAATTTCTATAAGGGTCTTAACTCTATCTTGAGTCATCATGTTATTGCCTCCTCATCGCTGATGTTTCCTTTTTCACATGTGCCTTTTTTTCTTAATCTTGTAACTGCGTTACTCTTTCCTGCTTGGCCGTGTCTCGGGATGACATAAAATTATAACACTTAGTTGGTTAGTAATATCTACTTAATCTCTTGAAATGTTTTACATGAATATATTAAGAAAATTTGTAATTCTTTCACATAAACATTTAACCTGACCGATTCGGCATCATGGCATTGGTGCCACATGAACCGCATATTAATTCCGTCTCATTACAATTTTCAAAGGGCATAGTAATCATTTTCATAAATTTAAGTAGATAAAAGTAAAAAAGCGTATTAAACAATTTTCTACTAATGAAAGGAGAGGTAACGATGTTAACCCAAGCAAGAAAGGACATTATTGTTGGGATTCTCAAAGACAACCAGGAACTGACAAAACTCGATAGAGATGAGGCTTTGGTTGAAATCAACAAGTTTGGTCACGATTTTACTCCAGAGGAGCTCGAAGAGTTTGCGTCAGATGTAAGAATTTCAGTACCAGCAGATCTTGAACTGGACTTTGAACAGCTTGATGCTGTTGCCGGAGGCGCCATCAATATCAATATTGAAAATTTTATTTGTTGGGGCAAGAAAAATAGTGCGATTAGTGCAGAATGAGCAAATTCTCAAAGAGTACTGTAATCCTATTCATAAACTGAAGTAGTTAAGTTTAAAGAGAGGATCGATCAATTCTCATGAAATGAAAGGAGGAGTTACGATGTTAACCCAAGAAAGAAAGGACATTATTGTTGGAATTCTCAAAGACAACTTGGAACTGGCAAAACTCGAGAAAGATGAGGCTTTGGTTGAAATCAACAAGTTTGGTCACGATTTTACTCCGGAGGAACTCGCAGAGTTTGCCGTGGCTGTAAGAATCTCACCGCCTGATGATCTTGCACTGGACTTTGAACAGCTTGATGAAGTTGCCGGTGGTGGTATCACGATCAAGATTGGCACCTTCAACCTCGTTTGTTGGAGGTAATGGCGTATTGGTACAACGTCAGCTTAGGGCAGTCGAGGCTTTCTCGACTGCCTGTGTGCCGTTAAGCGCATATTGGAATGTTCTGTTATTGTATCCATTGGTAGTTTAAAAAAGTGGAAGGGCGATCTATTGTGAAGAGAAGTGTTTTTTTAAATGTTATTAGAGGTAAACGTGAATACTTATTACACAATACGCTTTATGGAACCCTAGTTAAAGCGAAGTGTATTGTGACCAAATCTATTGTTGATGGTTTAGAAAAAGAAGAATTATTAAAGTACGACGACAACAATCCCTTTCATCGAGTCCTCAAATCGTCGAAAATGATAGTTGAGGATGATGTGGATGAATTATCCATATTGAATCGTCGCTATCTCGAAGCGGATATGAATATTTTACACATTATTCTCTTTGTAACGAGACAATGCAACTTTCGATGTAAATACTGTTACGAAAAGCATGAAAACAAGAGAATGCATTCTGAATTATATGACAATCTGATGCATGCAATTATTGAGGAGGTTGGCAGCAAAGGGTATCGGACGGTTGTGCTGTCCTTTTTTGGTGGAGAACCGATGCTTGAATACGATGAGATTTGCGCCTTTATGAAAAAAATGCAAGGATTTGCCGATAGCGCAAATGTTTCGATATACGGTAGCATGACGACGAATGCATATCTTCTAACGTCTGAAAAACTGAAGAGGCTTGTGGAACTTAACGTGTTGAATTATCAGATAACAGTAGACGGCCCTCAAGAGACTCACGACTGCAAGCGTTTTTTTATTGACGGTACTGGTACATGGAAAAGGATAATTCAAAACCTAAACGATGCTAAACGAAGTAATCTCAATTTCGAAATAACCATAAGGACGAATTTTGATGCAGATGTTATTGAGAGAATTAAAGAATATCTCATGTTTGTGTTTGCAAATTTTACAAATGATAAAAGGTTTAAAGTTCACTTTGAGGCGATTAAAAATTTAGGTGAGGAAACGGTTGAAAACTTATATAAAACCAATGATGAGAGTAAAGCGATCGAAGACATATTCTCTTTGACTAAGGAGTTGCTACATGCAAATTCATTTAACTTTGGTTTTGCTCCCTTTGATTATATGTGTTATGCATCCAAAAGAAGCAGTTTAGCTGTTGATACCGATGGTACTTTAAGGAAGTGTACTGTTAATATTGACTCCGCAGAAAATGCTGTTGGAAAACTTTTAGAAAAAGGTTTCCAAATTGATGAATCGAAAATGTGTGCTTGGACATCTTACCAACTTCCCAAAGAATGCCGCAGCTGCAAGGTTTTGCCATTGTGCTTTGGCCGGAAGTGTCCTGTGCGCATGAAAAACCAGCAGATTGGCGGTATTGAATATTGTTCAGCTTTGGTGTCATATTATGAGAATTCATTAAAATGTCTCTGCCAAGTATGTTAGCTTGGCTCGCTGTTGAAAAATGCTAAAGAATGCGCTGGAGGAAAATATGATAGTAAATGATATTGAAATTGATGGACTTGAGCGAAGGAAAGCGGACAGAGTCACGGGGCTTATCACGATATGCCTGTGGCTGGGATTATTTATTGGCCTAAAAGCTGCACTTGTTTTCCTGTTTAGAGATATCATGAATGTCACTGGCACCGTTAGTGAAGATTTTTTTCGCTCATTGACTGATTATGTCCCATTGGCTGTATTAACCATCCTTTTCTTTGTTAGATATCTTGACACGATTGTTGAAGACATCCAAAGATTAACTAAAAAAGATGCATTATTCATTGCGATAATGACATTTGCCGCGATTTCTGCAAGTTATTTGAGCGGCATGGTGTTTGAATTATTTGAAATTGAACTCTCTAACCAAGAGGAAGTTTCCGGAATGATGGCAGCTCATTTTATACCCGCAGCTCTTATGGCCTTAGTATATGGTCCTATCGTTGAGGAGCTTTTGTTTAGAAAGGCATTAAATCAGTTAATCACCAATAATATCATCTTTGTCACCATATCTGCATTGCTTTTCGGCTTGATACATGCGACTGATTTGGCTATTGTCGATTATGCAATTTCTGGCGCACTATTCGCTGTTGTATATATTGTTACGGGACGGAATATTGTTGCAGCAATACTCGTACATTTTTTTAGTAACCTAGTGGGTGTTGCCGAGCTGATGCTTGGATTGTGAAAGTAGGATAATACATAAGGAGTGCTGCATTTGATGCCGACAAGGAGGCACATGTCATGACGAAAGAAAAGGGAGTTGGCATGAACGCAAAAAATGATCTCGTTGAGGTTGGCTTATTTCGTCAGCATCTGTCAACGTTATCTCGCCGTGCCACCATAGATAAGGCTTTCCGGGCTCTGTGCCTTGAAGATGCAGACAAGGCGTATTTTGAGCTGACCGGACAAGTCATGCCGAAGCAGTACATAGTGCGATTCTTTGAGTCTGAGCATGAAATTCGGCAGAACAGTACGACTCAGTGGATACGTCTGCTAAAGTATCTTCCTGAAACATGGCTCGGGTAGGAGGCAATATGATACCACTGTACATAATTGAAGAGCACCATGAAGCATTTTATTTATGGAACCAAGCAACGGAAGCAGGCTTTTTACCGCCGTTTGGCAATACTCTGTTGCATGTAGATCACCATCCAGATTTTGAATGTGGTGTGTATGGAGCAAACTTGGATGTACTGTTCGCCTCCCTTGCTGAAATGCAACTGTTTACATATGGGATCCTTGGTATCGGCGATTTTATCTGCCCGGCTGTCTATCAGGGCATTTTTAACGAAGTTGTTTTTATACAAAATTTCAAAACTATCCTTACAAAGCCAGAGGAAAAGTTGATAACACTGGATTCCAACAGGCTCCTTAAAGTGAAAGATTTCACACCATTTAGCCGTCTTATACTGACAAAGCCGAATGCCGATCATCGCTTATTCACGTACAGACAAGGTGGGCTTGGAGATTTTTTTACACCACAATCTCTGGCATTAGATATTGATTTGGATTATTTCTGCTGGGATGATTCTCTTTCAAGCGTTGATGCTAAGTTATTGGAAATCACAGAACAAGCATACCGTAATGTTACAGAGAACCCCTATCATCCCTTCAGACTGCTCCCAAAAGTGTGCCTTCGTCCTGTGAAGGAAGATGGGCGGTTTTACCTAAGCTATCTTGGCTTACCAAAGCCTGAGCCACTTCCAGAAAAAGAATTGATACAAGAACGGATAGATTTATTCATTAACTGGCTTAATCGAAATAAAATCACAGCATGTTTAATATCACTATGCCGTTCAAGGTATTCTGGCTACACACCAGAAGCAGTATGGAAAGAAATAGAAGAGAGCTTGTTGAAACGTCTCGCAGAGTTGTACGATTATGCTTTGCAAACATAGATATGGACACTTGTGTGGAAATCGCGCTGCAGAACATCAGCGTCTACCTGAAAAAATGGGGGATACTCGACAATTGGAGGCCATGGACCCTCATTTTTGACGCACAACCATTCTAAACTTCCGCACCGTCAGTACATTCCTCCCATCCCTGTGATCATAAGTCAAATCATCAACAAAACTCTTTACCAAGAAAACGCCCAGCCCTCCGATTGGCCGTTCTTCAAGGGAAAGCTCTGTGTCGGGGTTTTGTTCCAGTAGCGGGTTGTATGGCAAGCCCGAATCCTCAAATTCTATCACAAGCTCATCCAGCTTCCGCTTTATTCGTATTGTAACGCTCCCAATTCCCGGAGCGTATGCGTAGTTAGCAATGTTGACAAATATCTCTTCAACCACAAGGTTAACTTGGGTTTTCGATTTATCGTCGAATCCGTCAAGAGAGGGCTCTATAAAATCAAGGACATCGGGAAGTTTTTCTATTTCAGCACTGATGACAAGCTCTTTTGCTGGCTTGTTCTTAATTTGCAACGCAAGCATTGTAATGTCGTCAGCCTGTTTTGCGCCATTTGCAAAAATATCGACTTCTGCTTTGATACGTGTAATAAGCTCGTTTGGGGTTTCAGACAGGCACTGGTTAACGGTCTTTAGCAGCCTTTTACTCTCGAAATACTCGTCGCCAGAGCTTACAGCTTCAGTAACGCCGTCTGTATACAGGTATATCATGTCGCCGCAGCCCATTGTCAATGCTTCGTCTTGATAACGCATGTCGTTCATCCCCGCCAAAACAAACCCCGGATGGACGGGCAGAAATTCATATTTGCCGTCCCCATGTTTGATTAATGGCGGGTTGTGCCCCGCATTGACATACGTGAATTTGCCAGTCGATATTTCCAAGTATCCCATGAAAGCTGTTACGAACATTTCGCTGTCGTTGTTTTCGCACAGAACATTGTTTACTGCTTCAAATGCCTCTTTTGGAGATTTCCCCGATTGTGCGTTGTTTTTTATCAACGTTTTAGCTATTACCATAAATAGCGCGGCTGGGACGCCCTTGTCAGAAACGTCAGCCACTACCACTGCAAGCCTGTCCTCGTCCATTAGAAAAAAGTCGTAGAAATCACCGCCTACTTCTTCAGCGGGAAACATGCAGGCAAATATGTCAAACTCCTCACGGCTAGGGTATGCGGGGAAGATGCAGGGCAGCATGCCTGATTGAATCCTAGTGGCTACGTTCAATTCTGTGCTGATGCGCCTTTTCTCGGCAGTAACCGCTTCCAGATTTATAATGTATTCCTTTAAGTCCGCAGTCATTTTATTGATCGAATGCCCAAGGTCTTCTATTTCATCCCTCGTTTCAATAGCAATGCTGTGCTCCAAATCTCCGCTCGCAATAACTCCTACGCTTTTTTGAAGTTCAGTAATCGGTTTTGTAATTGTGAAGGTGAATTTTCGCGATATGAACCAGATAGCCGCTACAATGACGACCAATACAACAGCAAACAGCATAATCAGTGTCAGAATAGCATTGTTGACGCTGTTAACTGTGTTTTCTGCAAGGTTACCAATATCTCTTTGCATTGCGACGGCAGGCTCATATATTTCATCAAAATCTATGAGTATCACCACGTCCCAAGGGAGTGTACCAATTCTGGAATGAGCAACAAGGTAGTCTTTCATTTCACCGTCGTCGTCAATTTGAAATGATACGGCATCCTCATTTTTGCTTTCATTAATGAGCGTTTGAATGCTGCTTTGGATTGCAGGTCCTGGTTCCTTGCTGGCAATCAGGATGTCGCAATGTTCATTTACAACAAACGACATTTCGCTTTCCCATAATCTGCCCTCGCTCATAATGAATTCCAATTCATTCAAAAAAGCATCAATGCCTGCTACACCAGCCAAAACCCCGTTTTTTTTATAAAACGGCGCGGAACATGTTATCGTTAACCCCCGCCCACGCGCATCCTCATAAACATCAGTCCAAACCGTACTGCCTGCATTTTTCGCCGCCAAATACCAAGGGCGTTCACGCGAATCGAACAATTCGTTTTCTTTTGGCTTCCTGCTTGTAGTTATGAAGTAGCCAAGTTCGGAGCCTACATAAGCGGTGGTTGCGTCTGTGGTGTTGTTCTTTATCGCCGATAATAAGCTTTGCATGTTGCCCATCAACCCTGCTTCTTGTGCAAAGAGGCTCGGGCTGGCGTTTTCTGAACGCCATAGCCAAGCTGCATCCTGATCCAGTGGGCGATGTATGTAATATTGAGGATTGTTTACGATGTCCCCTGCCGTGTCGGCTAGCATTTCAACGTCGCTCTGCCATGCCATGAGCTTTTCGTCGGCTAGCTCTGCTCTCTTTGCGGCCAGCTTTGCGGCGTCACTGCCTCCCATTTCTGCTAGTGCATCCTTGCTTTCCATCAACATAGCTTCACTCAACTCTGAATACTGGCGCAAACTAGCCTGTCGCTCATACAACGTCCCAGAAACCGCGACAGCTGCATATACAGTCAGCGAAACAATAGCAGTAATCAATGTTAGGCGGAATATCCTATTTCCGATAGAATGCGTTTTATTCAATATGCAAGACATTGGAAAACCCCGTCATTTCAAAAACTTCCATAACACTGGGCGTTATGTTTACAATAGTTTGCCTCCTATCGTACGCCTTGGCTGTTTTCTCACCCATCAGCAGTACCCGAAGCCCTGCAGACGAAATGTAGGCTAGCCCGCTTAAGTCAAGCTCAACATGCTTCTCTCCTCCCAGCTCTGCTAGAAGGGCATCCTGCAATTTGGGGGATGTGATGGCATCTAGTTTTCCCACTAAGGCAAGGATGGTTTTTTCTTCGCTTTTAATTACGTTTATGTTCATATGCTCTCCTCATATCCTGCGTTTTGCAGATTTAGTTTGATTTTCTTTACAATTCTGTGCAACGTTACGCCCACATTGCTCACACTCATGTCCATCGCTTGGGCGATGTCCTTGTTTGAAAAGCTCATATAAAACTTCATCCTTATTATTTTTCGCTGATGTTCGGGCAATACGTCAATTTGCATAAAAACCTGTTGAAGTATCTCTTTGCGGAGATAGTCCCTCTCAATGTCTGCGTCTGAGGGAATAAATTCATACAGCTCAGTGGTCTTCAGCCCTTGCGCTTTTTTTGCGACGTGTGTTTTATATGTGTTTCTTGCTATTCCGCCTATCCATTCGCCTCGGCTGCCTTTGGGGGGGGAATAACTGTCCCAATACCTGTACGCCCGCGCAAACACCTCTGCCGTCATGTCTTCCGCATCTATGACGCTGTTTGTGCGATATTTCATGAAAGAGTAGACAAGCGGGAATTGTTCTTTGAACACCGTATTGAATTCTTCTGTTTTCTGTTTCAGCTGCAGCGCAGTTGTCGTCACACAAAATCCCCCCTCGCCATGCCCGCCACCGATGTCCGGCACAAAGTGTGAAACATATTCATACGGTCACGCCCGGTTTTCTGGTAATGGGAAGCGACGTTCTGCGCTGCCTGCAACAGGGTTTTGCACAGATCGTTGAATATATCGTCGTCTGTTGGCAGATATATTTCCAGCCTGCCTCCCATACGGTATTTCGGATAGTTTTCCAGTCCAAGAAAGGTAATGAATTTAACCGGGTCGTAATCCCCAAACGCCGCAGTCAATCCCATAAAATCCGCAATGAGTTCGTCGTGGATTTCGTTTTTTGAAGAATGGTAATACCGCTGAGTCATATAGTGGGCGACTTCGTGTTCACGGCGCAGGACAAGGGATTTTTGCCGCCACTCGCCACTGTCAAGCCCAAATGATTCTGGCGCCACGCCGCTGTAATACCTATGGGAGAGCAGCAGGATATAGTCGCGGTAAAGAGCTGGGCATTTAAGTACGTCAACTGCTGCGTTCCTTCTGTGCATGCCTATCCTAGCCCAATTGTTGTAGTTTTTTATAATTGTAGCCCCGCGCGAATCCGGCACAGGCAGTGGTTCGCAACGGTAAACAAGGCAACGCTGCAAATGTATGAAATCCTGGTCGGACCCGCACTCAATCACGGGAATTCGCCCCAGTGGAGTCGGGTGAAGATATACAAGGATTTTCTCTGGATCGGCTGGAGTCCATGGCTCCGAAGCTGGAGAAGGCCGAATGCCGCGTTTTAGTGCCATCAGCAGCTCTGGGTTTTCGCTCTGACCCTTGCCAACGGGGAAATCCAGCTCTACGCACATCTCGCGCAGAAGCTGCCACGGCAGCCCGTCGTGGTGGCTAATCAGCACCTCCCAATCCTGTGCAAATATCTCTTCTTTAGGGTTTTCTTCAATAGGTAGCTCGATGAATCGGTTTTCGTCCAAGCGGTTCATTTCAGTCCATGTCCTTTTCGTTATGCCATTTGCCGCCTTGCCATTGCTGCAAAAATCCCGTTTTTAGCCATAAGCTCCGTGTAAGTGCCTTCCTCCATAATCCTGCCGCCGTCTAAAACAATAATGCGGTCGCAGTCCTGGACAGTGCTTAGCCGATGTGCAATTGTGATACGGGTAGCCTTGAGTTTGTTAATGCTGTCGCTAACGATTTTCTGCGTTCTATTGTCAAGGGCGCTTGTCGCCTCGTCAAAAAATAGTATTTTGGGGTTCCCCACCAGTGCCCGGGCAATCAGCAGGCGTTGCCGCTGCCCACCGGAAATCGTGCTAGCGCCTTCGGTTATCATGGTATGCAGGCCCATGGGCATCTGTTTTAAATCCTCGTCCATCCCGACCTGCTCAATGGCTCTCATGGCGTCGTTTTGAGTGATGCTTGGGTTCGACCCGGCGATGTTTTCGAAAATGCTTCCCGCAAGAAGCATGCCTGACTGGAGCACTACCCCCAATTGGCGCCTGACTGACCTTATGTCCATCTGGTTGAGGTTGATCCTGTTGAAATATATCTCGCCGCTGTCCGGCTGTTCAAAAGCCAGCAATATACGGAACAAAGTGGACTTGCCGCTGCCAGAAGGCCCTACAAGAGCCACATGCTCGCCGCTGCGGATATGCAGCGACACGTCTTTTATGATCATTGGCCCGTCCTTGTCGTAGCTGAAGTTGATCCGGCTGAGCTCTATGTCTCCGTTAAGCGGCGGCGCTTCGCTTTTCAGTTCGTCATACTCCGGCACAGCTTGAAAAATTGGCTGGACTGCTTTGTAAAGAGGTATGGCTGCATTGGCGGTGATGACCGCATGGGACAGCTGTATGCAACCTTGTAGCAGACCTCCCAGAGCGGCGTTAAAAGCGATAAAGGCACCCGGACCAATCATGGCACCCTTCATCTTGAACATGACTGCAAAGATGATCATAAGCGAAATCAGCATTGCCACCGAATTGAACACCGCAGACCAGTTGCCAATGCTTTCCTTTCTGAAGGTAATCCATCTGGATTCCTTGTACATCTGCGACCAGTTGTAGAAAGTGCGCTTTTCGGAACCGGTCATTTTGATTTTTGCAAGCCCTGAAAGCCACCCAAACATCCTGCCTGAAATCTTGTTGTTTATTTCGATTTGCTTGCTTTCATGCTTGATCTGCAGCCAGCCTAGCACGAGGGAAACGGCTAGGACCACTACAGCAATCCCGATGCCAAACCATGCGAGCCTTGCACTTTTTGTGAACATTACGATGATGTAAAAAACAGAAAAGAAACTGCTGATAATGGTGTTTGTGACTGTCCCCGAGACGATTTGCAGGATTCGGGATATCCCCATGGCGCGCTCCGTAAGCTCGCCAGCGGAATAATCGCTGAAAAACCGCGCAGGAAGGCTCAGCAGCCTGTCCCATACCGCCGGCTGCAAATCCCGTTCGGCTACACCTGATATTCTATGCATCGAAAACGCTCGAGTGATTTCGAAGGCGAACGTAGTCACTGCCATTGCCCCCATCAAAAACCCTATCTGAACAAGCATGCTGCGATCACCGTCCGGGATGACCGTGTCAAAGACCACTCCTGTGATTATCGGAGACAGCATCCCTAAAAGCCCCCCGCACAAACCCATGGTGAATACCCAAATCCAGTCGGTTTTCCCCGTGCCTTCTAGCACAAACCGGACGATGTCCTTGCCTGTCAGGCTGTGCATGGGCAGGCTGCGGTAAAACATCACCGCCTTTGGGGCTACCATGTCTGCATTTTCTTCTGTGATTCTTGTTCGCTCCCCGGTTGAAGGGTTGTACATTATGTATCTGCGTGGGGATTTTTGCAGCAGAGCTACAGGCTCGCCGCTTTCTTCCAGCTTCGCTAGGAAATTCCCACCTCCCTGACAATACCATTTGCCGGTGAGGACAACCTCCCTCGTCCTGAAGCTCGACGCAAGAGCGATGCTTTCCACTATGTCAACGGATGCATCCCCTTCTTGAACGGTTCTTGGTACGATTATTTCCATGCTGTTTTCTTGCGCCACTGCAGTACAGGCTGCGATAAGCGAGTCTCCGCCCGCATCGATCTTCGCACATTGCTCCCTTGCCCCCGGAAGCACTGTCCGCAAATCGTCGATGGCGGTTTGCAAATAAACGTTTTCCCCCGCTTTGCGCCTACGGTTAACGATTTCTACTTGTTTGGCTTCTTCCTCGATTTGCTCGCTTAGCAGAAGCATCAATGAGCTGTTGAAATTTTCAAGCCAGGTTTGGTCAACTTCTTGGCAGGCTATTTCGACCCGTTCACGAGAATACCCAAGCCGGCGATAGCATTTTTCAATCCATTCCTCAACGAATGGCCGCATTGCATCTGTTAGAGACACCTCTGCTTGGTGAAGCTCGCTGTCGCAAGCCGGCACAGCCAGTATGCCTGCGCGGGCTCCCTCACCGCAGACACAAGGCTCTAAACGGAAAAGGAGCTCGCCTTCAAGCATTTGGAACATGAAGTTGCGCGGGCCGAACGGCTTCCCGTCGGCATCCATCTTGCTGTGGTATATGTTGAGAATGCCGTCCAAGACGAAGAAAGCGCTGCTGTTTTCCTCATGCACCCAAAAAGGCGTGTTGCTCTGTTTGTTCAAAAATCCGCTCATTCCTACACCGCCGATTCAATAAGCTTTGCGTATGGGCCGGCGACGTTTTTCATTTCGTCATGGGTGCCCCGCTGGACTATTTTGCCACGCTCCATGACTATGATCTCGTCACAGTCGCGGATAGTGCTCAATCTGTGGGCTACCACTACGCATGTGCAGCCCCTCCTTCGAATGTTATCGTTGACCACCTGCTCCGTGTGCACGTCCAGTGCGCTGGTCGCCTCGTCAAGAATCAGTATGGTGGGGTTTATTGCCAAGGCTCTTGCTATTTCCATGCGCTGACGCTGCCCACCGCTGAAATTCGTGCCTCCCTCCCTGATCTTGCTTTTGTAGCCTCCCTCCCGGGCAGCTATGTCGTCATGTATGCAGGCGTCCTTTGCAGCACTCAGTATGTCTGCGTCGTCGATCGTTGTGTCCCACATGGTCAAATTGTCTTGGACAGTGCCCTCAAACACGCTGACGTCCTGGTCCACGACAGCTAGGGAGTTGGTGATAACGCTTCTGGGCAAGTCGCCGCGCTTTACATTGTCAAATAGTATCTCACCCTCCCAAGGGTGGTTTATGCCCGCAAGTATTTTGGCCACTGTGCTTTTGCCGCTGCCGGACGGACCAACCAGAGCCACCCGTGTGCCCGGCGCCAATTTCAGGTTGAACCCTTCAATAAAGGGTTTTTCAAGTACATTGTAGCCGTAGCTCAAATCTTTTATCTCGACATAGCCGTCCAGTTTTCGGAAATCTGCCTCATCGCCGCCTGTATATCCTGCACCTTGCTCAGGGTCTTGCGATTCGTCAATTGAATACTTGTATACGTCGTCAAGGCGCCCCATGTCGCTCTTCAGCTGCTTCACCTGCATGCCCATCTGCGTGAGCTTGCCGACAGGGTTCATGAAATTGCTGATAAGGGCTTTATAGGCAATCAAAGTGCCCACAGTCATGTACCCGTCCAAAATCTGAAGCCCGCCTACGCATAAAATAATCACCTCTGCAAGGCCGGACATAAAATTCGGAAGGGCAAAAAGAACTTGGCCGATGGCACCCATCTTTTGGTAAGCATTCAGCTGCTTTGCATGGTACCCCGCCCATTTTGAGAAGAAGCTTGATTCTCCACCTGTGGCTTTTAGCGTTTCGATGATGAACAAGCCTGATACCGAGGTTCCTGCCAGCTTTCCGGCATCTTGTTTCAGTTTGCTGTTGAGCGCTTCTACCTTGCCTGAAGAGTATACGAAATAAAGCACGTTCACAGCCGCAAGCAACAAGGTTAGCATGGTTAGCAGAACGTTGTACTGCAACATGACAATGAAATAAAAAACCAACGTCACAATTCCGATCACGTTTTCCGCCAGCTCACGCGACAGAAATGCTGCCACAGTGTTGTTGGAGTTTTGCCGGGAGCTGATGTCGCCGGGGGAGCGTTGCTGGAAAAACAGGACCGGTAGCCTTAGAATGTGCCAGAAAAAACTGCTGGCGCCGACCAAGGCTATCTTTGTTTCCATCCGCAGCAAATACCTCTGCTGAAGGCCTGTAAGAAAGGCTTGCAAGACGACTGCGGCAGCCATGCACCAAAGCAAGGGCTTCAGCCATTCGCTTCTGCCTGCCAAGAGCAAATCGTCTATGAATATTCGGGAGAAAGCGGGGATCACAAGCCCTGGTATCACCATCAGCAATCCCACGATGACGAGGAACACTATTGAGCTCTGTACGCCTCGAAGCCTTTTTACAAGGGAGGTTATCATGCTGCTCTTCTGCCCGCTTTTTGTGAACTCCTCAGTAGGTTCGAATGTCAGTGCCACGCCTGTAAAGGCCAAGTCGAATTCCTCATATGAGAGTATCCGCAATCCGCTTGCAGGGTCGTTTATATACGCTTTACCGTTTTTGAAGCCCTCAAAAACAACAAAATGGTTGAAATTCCAATGGATGATCATAGGAGGCTTGAGATCTGCCAAGCCAGCAGGCTCTTTTCGAAAACCCTTTGCGTTAAATCCTATCTTAATAGCAGCCCTCACCATGTTGCCGGCTTTGACGCCGTCCCTCGTGACGCCGCATTCTACGCGCAGAGTCTCAAGGGGCACGTATTTTTTGTAGTAGGCGCAAATCATGGCGAGGCATGCTGCGCCACATTCCACCATCTCCATCTGTAGAATACTGGGTGTCTTAACCCTGTTGTTTTCGCTCATCCTTTCTCCCCTGAACTATTGAAAAAGCCTTTTGAAAAACGGCACCACCTTTTGAATAGGCCGCTGGTTTGAAACTATTATTTCGCCCCCGCAAACAGTGCCAGACCTGATCGCAAAGGGTGCCCCTTTTGGAGTGGACCAGCGGTATCCACTTTCCGTGTTTTCGTCGCCAATCAACGCCACCTCAACCTCCAAAACTGCAGCGTCTTTGCTTAATGCCAGCACGAGCTGCATATTCTGCAGTGTAGACATCATATGATCCTGAGTGACAGAAGATGCAGATACAGATACAACTCGTCCAATGATGTACCCATGCTCTTCCCTGTTCACCGTAGTGGGCGATATTTTAACATCCATGCCCTCCTCAACCAGTTTGCCCTTGTCCAGCGGTACATAGAGGATGACGTCGGAATTTTGTTCTAAACCAGAAACCTGATCACCCTTGACAATGCTGCCTATTGCCTCACCAAGCTGAACAAAATCGTCTGGTTGAACCGTAAGGCCTGATATTACACCGCTTGAAATTGCCGCAATCACGTTTTTTTCGGAATACTGGGCTTCCAATTCTCCTAACCGTTTTGTATAATCTTGCAGGATCACCTGCTTTTGTTGAGCAAACTGCTCTTCCAGAGTTGCCACTTGATCGTTTGTTTGATTGTACACGCCCCATATTTGTTTGGTGTAAGCCGGATCCAAAGTAATCAATTGCATCCTTATATTTTCAAGCTGCTGGTCATTTCCCGTCTTAATTTTTTCCTCGATTTTTGACACTGCGTCGCCATATGAATCGTATTCTTTTTTTGAGATAACGCCCCCGCTAAACAATAAAGTCCCTTCCTCTTGCTTCTCTTTTGCATTTGCTAAGTCGTCCTCCAATTGTTTCAGTATAGCTGCTTCTTGCTTTTTCAGTTCATTGACTTGATGCGTTTGCTGCTGTTCGTTTTTCTCCGCTTCTGCCCGCTGCACTTCGCGCTGGGTTCGGGCAGAGCGAATTTGCCCGGCTAATTGAACAAATTCTGAGTACACTTCATTGTTGAGAAAATCAGAGTCAAGAGCAAGCGCTTCGGCATCAACCGTCTCCAATGCTGCTATATTTTCTTTCATCTGCTTGATTTGCTGCTCTAAACCCTCCTGTTCAACCAGTGCGATGACTTGCCCTCTTTCCACGTAGTCACCTGACCGGACGCTGACGTCTTTTACCCGGCCACTAGACTGCGACGTTATCTTTACTATCCCCTCACTGTACATCAAAACTCCGCTACCGTTCACTTTATTTGATATTATTCCAAAGCAGCCCCAAACCACCGCTGCCAAAATAAAAAAAGCCAGCGCGGCAACCGCCGCCCAGCCAATAGGCGAAACCACTGTGATTGTCTTGTCGAGCTGCTCCGGTGATGAAAGCCGATCTAGTGAAACCTTGCGAAAGATACTGTTTTGTTCTGCCATAGCACGTCGAGATAATTAACCCGAAATTCACCTCTTTGTCCCATTATTTTCACATTAAAGATATCAAACGTGCTTTATTTTGTCAATCATATTTTTTAAAATAATTTCGTTTTTTTGTATTTTTTCTCATATATCAGGCATGATATCATATTTATTTGATGATTTTTCACCTTTTTTCTACCATCTTTCACCATTTATGTAAACGATACGTTGATTTCGTGAAATGTGAGTAATATTCCCATTTTTTTCACATTTATAACCACTAATGATAGAATGGGCTGCGTACCGCCACAAAAAATGCAAAAACAAGCATGGCAGCGCCAAGCCTGCAAGGTTGTCAGCAGCCTAAAGCACAAGTGCGCTTCGGCTTCCATAGGTTGAGCCTTGTGGCGTTGAGCACTACAGACACAGAACTGAAGCTCATGGCGCCGGCTGCCACCATCGGGCTCAGCAACCACCCAAAAGCGCCGTAGAACACGCCCGCCGCCACAGGGATGCCGATTAAATTGTATATGAAAGCCCAAAACAGGTTTTGCTTTATGTTCCGCATGACGGCTTTGCTCAGCCTTATGGCGTTTACTACGTCGCTTAAGTCGCTTCTCATAAGCACGATGTCAGCGGATTCAACAGCTATGTCCTTTCCGGTTCCG
>WRJV01000324.1 GCA_009778415.1 Clostridiales bacterium
TTAAATGTAAAGAAAGTGGGAACTAGGTCAGATCCCCGTGACCGCTATCCCGGCAAGCGGTGAAACAATCATGCCTTGCACTGTTGCCGGGTTTACGGCCGAGGATATATTGGAGGTATATCGAAGGTATCTAGAGATACAAACTTCGCAAAATCTGCTGTGTTTTGAACTCAACTTATTATATACATATTGTACAAATAAAAAAAGTGACAAATGTCACTACTTTATATGACAAATGTCACTATTTTTTCTTCATTTCAGTAAAATTTCGTTACAATCCGGCCCTTAACCCCAAAACAACGAGGTCGCGGCTGTTTTTGCACTCCAGTTTTGACAGCATGCTGCTGATGTAGTTCCTGACAGTGCCCTCCGAAAGGTACAGTTCTGCGGCAATCTCAGCGTTCTTTTTTCCGCCGACGACCAGTTTGAGGATTTTTGATTCGGTGTTGGTGAGGGCTTCGAGTTCGTTTTTTTTGTGGGCGGCCTCCAAAGCAATCTTGTTTTGCTTTTCGTATATTGTACGGTCCAGTGTCACGAACCCGCTCGTGGCATTTTTTATGGCGCCTGCCAGCTTGTTGAAAGCCAAGCCTTTCAGCAAATAGCCGTCAACTCCGTATTCCTGCGACTTCAGCACGTAATCATCGTCATAAAATGTCGAAAGCATGAGTATTTTTATGTCCCGCCCTTCTGCATTGCCGATAGCTTTTACACGCTTAGCAGCCTCCAGCCCGTCGATGCCGGGCATTTTTATGTCCATCAGCATTAAATCAGGCAGCAGAGCCCGAGCCAGCGCGACCGCCGCCAGCCCGTTGTCAGCTTCGCCGACTACCCTTATGTCCGGGTCGGTGCTCAGAATATTCATCAACGACAGCCGCACGTCCTTGTCGTCTTCTGCAATAACGACATTTACCATCACCCTTGTTCATCTCCTTTGTTGGGAATCTCAACATATATGCCAAACCCGCCAGACAACCCTGGTCCAAACCTGATCGTTCCGCCCAGCGCCTTCGCGCGGCTTTCCATGGTGGTCAGGCCGTTGTTTTTGAACACTTTTTCACAGCCACGCCCATTGTCTGTCACATCCATTATGAGCAGGCCGGCGGTGTATTTCAGGTCGACATTTATATTTTCGGCCCTGCCGTGAACCACTGAGTTGGTCAGCGCCTCTTGGCAGGAATTGTAGATGAATTCTTTCAAAGGGGCCGGCAGCGTTTCTATGTCCCCAGAAATTTGCAGGTCGGCGCAGACGCCGGAGGCTGATATGCGGTTTATCACTGATTCAAGCAGAGGTACAAGGCGAGTTTCACGGAAGTTTACCGGGGAAAGGCCTTCAACTGTCCTCCTTAGCATCATTAGCGACGAAGCGGTGGAAGTCGCCGCCAAATCAAGCAGTGGCCTGGCTTCTTCAAGCGCAGGTTTCATCAGCGCCAGGTTCAAGTTGTTTATCGAGGCGACGAGGCGGTTGCCAATGTTGTCGTGCATGACTGATGCGATGCGCACCCGCTCTTTGGCTAAAGCAAGCTTCTTGGCTTCGGACACGTCGTTTATGGTCACAAGCTTGCCCAAGACTTTGCGTTTTCGGTCCAGCACACTGCTTATGGATATTTCATAGTAAATGCCGCCTCTTTCGGTTTCGAGGCCGGAAACATCTTGCGGTTCCTGAAAATACGTGCTCAACCCGGGCAGGAGGTCTTCTGCGAACGCCGTGAAATCGTCTTCGCAGGCACCAAACACTTCGATAAAGGTTTTGTTCAGGTTGACCGAGCCGTCTGGGCTTAAAACAGCCATGCTCTCCTTGGTCTCGTTGAAAATATTCCAGACCAGCGAAGGCACAGCATTGAAAAACTGCCGTTTTTCTGCTAAATAGATCGTTACGACCCCCAAAATCGAAAATGCCAGCGGAGTTACGTCATACGAGGCATTGTTGAAATAATCAAAATAGTGGAGGGCGATCGGCAAACACAGAGCAAGCAGCATCGCTGTTTTTTCTATTAGCTTGATCGAATAGTGTTTCTGAAACCAACTGTAGAGAAAATAGAATATGACAAACGTGCAGCATAAAGCGGCAATGCCTGTAGCGGCTTCAAAAGGCCCCCAAAACTCGACCAGGTGACGAGCCTGCTCGTCAAAAGTTATTTCTTTTATGTAAAGCTTGGATATTTCTGCAGACGGGGGCGAGACGAGAGGTACGCAAAGCGCCAGAGGAACCGCCATTATGGCAGGGATCAGCCAATAATTTTTCCGTGGCAGCCTTTCCGTATAAAAGAGTATGGTGATCAGCCACAGCGGGGCGATGAAGTTTATGCATATTAGGGCGCACCTCACGTTAAAATAAATCTCGGTGAAAGAAGGCATAACCCGTTCGCTCAGCGCAAAAAACACCCACAATATAGTCATAGCCTGGGATATGGCGAACATCGTCCTGAATTGGGACGGCCTGATTTTTGTTACGAGGTAAAAAAGGGCGTAAAGGCAAAATATCATGGTGATTAGGTAAGATGTTATTGTCAATTGAACATTCGAGTCCAAAAACCGAGTTGCCATAGTTGCCATATCTGTCAGCCTCCATTGCAATGCATCTGCTGCTTAAATATTGATGATACCATGCTTTTAACTCAATTTCAACATGTAATTGATAAAAAATATACAAATTGTGTTATCTACCCTTGATTTTGCCTTTTAGCCTTTTTATAATTATAGTGTTCACATAAAATAGCGAAGGAAGGGGTGCAAATGAAACTGCTGGACGACGGCGATGTAAATGCGCTAAGCGAAACCTTGAAAAAGAACGCCGCAGCTGAGAAATACTTGGTATCCGACATTGTTTTGCAGCAAAACGGGAAGACGCTGCAATTTGTCGACTTGGTGATGGAAGGAGGCGGTACGCTGGTGGTGGCCCTCGCCGGGTACATCTATGCCCTAGAACAGGCAAACATACGCTTTCTCAGCATCGGGGGAAGCTCGGCAGGGGCAATTGTCGCCCTGCTGCTCTCGTGCTTGGACAAGAGGACAGAAGAAAAAGGCGCTGCGCTGGCCGGCATCATATCCGGCATGGACATGAGCGCCTTTGTTGACGGGAACGTATTCTCAAGTGCGCTGAGCAAATTGATAGGAAGCAGGGAGGCAGAAGGAAGAAGGCTGATGTTTGCGCTGCTTACCGTCCTTGCCAGCGGCTCATTCATCAAAAAACTCGGGCTAAACCCGGGAGACAAATTCCTTGACTGGATGAAATCCTGCCTTGCGGAAGTGGGTATCCGCACGATGGAGGACGCGACCAAGGTTATTGAGCACATGCCTTACGGGCTGCATCACCGCAACAGCCGCCCCGGCTTTTCAAAACCAGACGTATCGCTCAAGCTCGTGGTGGCAGACCTCACCACGAGCGCAAAAATCATTTTTCCGGAGATGGCGCCTCTTTACTGGAAAGACCCGGGCTCGCTCAACCCGGCTTATTTGGCCAGGGCATCCATGTCGATTCCGGGGTTCTTTCAGCCAATGGAAGTGCATGGCGTGTCAGAAATCATAGGCATATCGGAGAAATGGAAAGAGCTCTGCTCGTTCGACGGGAAAATCCCGGACAAGATAACATTTTCGGACGGCGGCCTGCTGTCAAATTTCCCCATATCGCTGTTTCATGAAAGGGGTGTGCCGGATGCACCGACGTTTGGTGCAAGATTGGGGTCCTATGCGCGGGTGGTGAATGAAATATCGTCTTTTGGGAGCTATGCGGGAAAGATGTTTCACGCGCTCAGGCACTACAGCGACTTTGAGTTCATTTACAAAAACCCTGACTACAGCAGGCTGATCTCTTACATTCCGGTTACTGAGCACAATTGGCTGAATTTCTACATGCATGACGATGAAAAGCTGGTGCTGTTCAAGAAAGGAATGGTGTCCGCATATGAATTTCTTGAAAATTTCGATTGGCTAACCTACAAGGAAATCCGCCGCAAGCAATGCGAGATCGACATCGCTCTGTACCACTTGACAAACACTGGCGCGGCATTTACCGCTTGATTATTGTAAACTTCGGGAATATAATTAACGCATCAGAGCACACATCGTAAAAAAACGATGAATGCAAAGCAAAAGGGGGCATTGGCAATGAATGGAAACCCCAGCTCTGACAAGCTCGGGGAGGAACTGTACCTGCGTTTCGCAGAGGGAGACGAAAGCGCGTTTGCGGAACTGGTCGGGCTTTACAGGGAAAGCCTGACGATGTACATATACAGCTTCGTAAAGGACATGTACGAAGCAGAAGACCTGATGATCGACACCTTTGCTTGCCTTGCCGAGGAACTCGGGTTTGAAGGGCGGTCGTCCCTGAAAACGTACCTGTTCGCGATTGCCCGGCACCTTGCCATGCGATGCCTGAAAAAGCGGCGGAACAGGGTTCATGTCTCTATTGAAGAGCTTGTCTGTGAGCCAGGCGCCAGCGGAGGCAGTTCGCCGGAAACGGATTACCTGCGCGGTGAGCGCAGGGAGCGGCTCCGCAACTGCATGCAAAAACTGAAGCCGGAGTACAGCGAAGTGCTGAATTTACTGTATTTTGAAAACATGAGCTATGCGGGTGCAGCCAAAACTATGAAAAAAACCAAAAAACAGATCGACAACTTGACGTACAACGCGAAAATTTCTTTAAAAGCCGTTATGGAAAGCGAGGGGTTCACCTATGAGGAGCAATGAGGAGATCGCGGCAGAGGCGTTGCGCCGTTCGGCTGCTAGCCGCGAGAAAAAAGCCGTGAGAAGGCAGAGGGTCTACGCCATGTCTGCCGCCTGCGCATGCATCGCCGTGATAGTTGGCTTGTCGTTATTACTTCCCTCTATGCCGGAAAGCGTTGTCTCCGGCATGCCGAGCACAGCAGGCGCTGCTGTGCTGGCAGGCTCAGGCGCCGGTGGTTACGTGCTGATGGGCATAATCGGCTTTGTGCTCGGTGTTGCGGCCGTATTGATCAGCATCAAAGCCAAAAAGGGCTAGGGCATGGACATACTTGACCTAATCGATTGGATCAACTACTGTGCAGAAGCCCTGCTGGGGGCAGTGTTTGCCCTGATCTGCTTCCGACAGGCTGGGAAATTCAAGGGCGCACGGCTGTTTTTCCTTCTCCTCGCCGGTTTTTTCGGCTGCGTCTTTATGAGCGACGTTTTTTACATGCTCACGTGGATTATTGAGGATTTCCCGTTTGTGTTCTCGGCGGGCGACATATCTTGGATAGGCGGTTACCTGTTCCTGATCACCGCTGCGCTGAGCTTGACAGACGAATGGGTGCCGGAGCAAAGGGAAGCCGTGCGGAAATACAGGTGGCCCGCGCTGGCAGGGCCTGCTGTCTGTGTAATTTTCAACGTAGTATTTATCAGTTTGTATCCGCAGCTTGTGGTAAACTACCTGCTGTATGCCGTTCCGACAGCTATTCTCCTGTACCTTTCGCTGTGGCTTTTTCTCTTGAGCCGGAAAGGCGGCTTGCAGCCCGGTTTGCGGCTCTACCATTTGGCAGTGCTGGTTTGGCTCTCCTTGCAGATGGTGTGCGACCTTTTTTCCACGTTAAGGCTGGTGCAAATTTTTGCAGCCCTCTCAACGGTCTTTTGGTACATCGTCATGTTCATTATGCCCAGCATCTATTTTGCGGCGAGGAAGGGGATCGTGGAATGATATACACAGAAAACATATTCGTGTGCTTAGCCGCCCCGCTGGTCATCGCGTCCTTCCTGCTCAAAGGGGGGGCAAGGCGGTTTACAGGTTTTTTCGCGCTGGGGCTTACGGCCTGCCTGCTTTCGGCATACGTCAACAGCTTTTTCGTGGCAGCGCTGATAGACAACGGCAGGGCTTCCCTGACGATGGCAGAGGCTATAATGAGGGTGACTCCCGTATGCGAGGAGGTAATGAAGGCATTGCCGGTCTTCCTTTTCATGGCACTGGCTGAACCTAGGCGCGGAGACCTGATACCCGTCGCTTTTGCTGTGGGCCTGGGATTTGCCACCTTTGAAAACTGCTGCTACATCACGCAGTACGGTGCCGGGGATTTCCTTTTTGCATTGGTCCGGGGGTTTTCTGCAGGCGTAATGCACACCATTTGCGCCGCCATACTGGCGTATGGCCTTGCCCACATCCACGGGCGGGACCGGCTGGTCATGCCCTGCGCTTTCGCCCTGCTCTGTGCATCCTCGACGTTCCATTCCATCTACAACATAATGTCCGCTTCGTATGGCGCGTGGTTGACAATCGGTTACATGATGCCCCTAGTCACTGCGGCAGCCATCGTGCTGTGGCCAAAGTACTCAATCGTCATCTTCAAAAGCAATGATAACTGACACCGCTTCAAGGACTTTTTCAAGCAGGTCTTTTGGAAGGCTTTCCACAACCTTGCATTTTCGTGCCAACAAGTCAATAACCCGTACTTGTTCGCAAACAATGTCGCCTTTCGTATGCGTTCTCGCGTCCAGCAAAACACGGAAGCGCAGGTCCTTGGGGCTGCTTGTTATGGGGCATATGATAGCAAGGCCGCGCTTCTGGTTGTATTTTGTCTGGCTAATAACCACAGCGGGGCGGTATCCTGCCTGTTCCCTGCCCTTTGTCGGGTCGAAATCCACTAAAATGATGTCCCCTTGCTTCACAACAGCTCACGCCCTCTCGGCTCGTCCGAATCTCCCCAGTCATATCTGTCGAGTTCCCCTTCATAGCTTTCGAGATACCAGTCGAGCGTCTTTTTAGCGATTGGCTTGATAAGGAGCATGTTGCCCCGTGACATGATCTCAACCTTGTCATGGAGCTCAATCCCCACATTCAGCAACAGCTTTTTTGATATTCTTATGCCCTGTGAATTTCCCCACTTTGATACTTGCGATAACATTAACAATCACTCCTCACTAAATCGTTAATACAAGTATATACATAAAAAACCTGATTGTCAACATCCTCAAGCGCATTAAAAATGTTTCTCCGCAACTTAGGAGTTTTCGTTTTTTTTGCCCCTAATAAAGTGAAATGGTTTACCGATGACGCTGCCATGTGAAAGGAGGATTTGCTGTGCGGAGCAACAGGGAAATAGCGGCAGAGGCGCTGCGCCGAGCTTACGAAAACAGAGCAAAAAGGACGCTTGGGCGAGGGCGGCTGAGGGTTTTTGGGCTAACCGCAGCAGCAGGCTTCTCTGCAGGAGTGGCAGTGACGCTTTTTTTAAAGAGGGAGGGAAAAAAATGAACGCAAAAATCACAAGAAAACTAATTGCCGTCTGCATAGCTGTTGTCATGGTCATGCAGACGGCGACTTCTGCGCTCGCCTACGTGGGCGGCACTGCTGAACTTGGCACCGGCAGCGCGGAGCAGGCCGAAGCTTTGCTCAGAAACCTTGGGCTGCTGGACGAAAACGGCGAACTGAACCTGTCACAGAGCGTGATGCTTGACGGCGTGGGATATTCGCTTGACGAGATTATCGCGCTGCTAAATGACCCAGCCACGGACCTAGCCAAGGTAGGCTATGTGGACGGTACGCCGATCGCCCTTGGCGACCTCAAGCTCATGATTGAAATCGAAGCAGAGCTGGCACGGATAAAGAGCACGTATTTTTCCGGGCGGGCATTCACCGATGATCAGGTCGCCTCGCTAAGCGGCTTGCTGGACCAAATCAGCACGCAGGGGATCAGCGCCACGTTTCTGGCACCTGACGGGCAGGCCAAAAGCTATGCCGCGAGCCCGCCAACATTCTCCATAGAGCTGGCGCCGGGCAGCCCTTCTGAAGTGAGCTATACAAGCCCTGCGCAAGAGACTACGCTCACGTACAATTTGAAGCTGGAAGGCGATTTGGAACCCGGCAAGAAATACGGTTTTTCCTGGAAAGCGCTAAGGGGCATGCTGCCTATGGGCTATGTTTTTGCGCAGCTGAGGATGCAAAACACCATAAGCGGGCCAGTTGCCGTCGCTGAGGGCGCCGATGTTACCGTGGGCGACGCCGAGTCGGGTGCAGACGTCAGCTTCAGCTTCAGCAATTTTCTCGAAAAGTACGGGGTGCTTACGCTCACATTCTCAGGGAACCTGAACAACCAGATTGGGATGGGCATAAGCGGCGACCTGCGCGGCATCGTCCAGTTTGCCGGCGGCGACGGGCTGCTGTTTGCGGGCGAGCAAGGAACGGGCGACAGGTACAACCTCCCGTTTGCCGTACACAAGGAGTACGCATTTAGCAACGCCGCCGGAACTTCCAACTACTCTTGGAGCATGTCGACAAGCAGCGGCACAGTTGAAAAGCTTATGGCGAGCGTTACGGGAGGCTACAACGAAACGGATAATCCGCGATGGTACCTGGTTGACTATGATGACGACACAGCGGTAAACAACTTGATCAGGATGGGCTACACCGCCGCAGAAATATACGCCGGCAGTAATGCAAGATTCCAGGTGGACGCGCAGCTTCTCTTGCTCGACGGGCTCAAAAATACAGGGAGTGGGAATGAAAGGGTCACGGGGTACATGAAAAACGCGCTGCCTGTGGGGTACTCGATAGGCAACACGCCCCTTGCCACCCTCGGTTACAGATGGAACGGGAACAGGGTCGAAGCTACTGGGAACGCCGCAAAGCCGCTCAACTTGCCGGACAACTACGACGGGACGCCCTATATATTAATAGTGCCGAGGGAATTGAGCAACCCCAACTCGCAGGCTGTCTCCATAGTGATGGAGTCCACGGACGGGCAGGTGCCTTACTCGCTGAACACGGTCTGGCCGGGGAACCCTATCTACACAGAAAACATGAGCGGGAATTCAAGCGACATGTTCTTCAGCATCGGCGTCGGCAGGCAGCGGACGGTATCGTCTGCCGTTTCCGTCTACAACGACCCGAACCTGCGCCCCAAGGTCAATGCCATTGCGGTGCCGGAAGGGACGTACCGCTTCGGAGAATACGTGCCCATCACATTTGAATTCAACACCCCTGTGGTGCCGACCGGGATGACGGTGACGATCAACGGCGACACTGTGCAAGCGACCGCCCTTATGATGGGCACGACGGGCCGGCAGGCTGTGGCGTTTTACAAGGTCAAGGACGTGGACGCCACCACCATCGTCATATCGAATGTCAGCGGCCTAGCGGACCTGTTCGGGAACCCTCCTGTGTCTGACAACAACGCCGGCATGGGCTGGGGCTTCGCAGGCGTGACTCTTGAAAGCGCATTGATGAAGTTTGCGGTGACAGGCGTTTCCGCTTCTCCGGCGGTTGTCCAGCCGCCGCTGGTTCAAGACGGGGTAGAGGTGAGGCTGAACCTGAGCCAAGAGCTGGCTTTTCGCAACAAATACGGGAATTTCGACCAAAGCGGCGGTCAGGAAAGAGAGGCACCCTTCATGGCAGAGGCCAGCAGCCAAGGAACGGCTCCCCACACTTGCCAGCTCTACTTGAGCGAAGCCGGCGACGGGACTATTTCGGCGGTCGGCACGATCACAGGCCTAAAGGTTCCATCAGCGGACGAGGCCTACACCGTACAGATATATGCTTCAGAGGGCACGAAAGCAAGCCCCGGCGTTTGGGAGCCTGTCCCCGGGCAAAGCGCGTCCTTCACTTTGAAAGCCGCAGCTTTCGTGGACGGCTTTGACATTGTCTATCCTGCAGGCGACAAATCCGAGCTCTCCCTGGCAGAAACCTTCCGCCCGAAACTGGGCGTGGCGTTCAGCGGCAGCCCCACATACACATCAGGGGCTTGGGCGAGCAGCGACCCGGACATCGCTACGATCGGCACAGACGGGCAGGTCGTCCTCACAAACAACAAGCTCGGCAGCGTCAGCTTTGAATTCACCGCCGACGACGGCGGTTTGAGCGACCCTGACAGTTCGCACCTGAAGGCAGTTACATCTCATCCGTATGCGGTCGTGGCCGGGGATTCCCCTGCGCTTGTGATTCCGGACGAGTGCAACAGGATCGTCACTACTAAGGGCGCTCCGGTAGAGGTGCGCTGGAGCAGCAACGCAAAATCCTTCACGTCAGACAGCTTCGTCTACTCTGTGGAGCTTTTTTCAGGCGAGCTTACCAAAGCGCAGCTTGCCGGGGCCACGCCTATTGCGATGGCTCCGCCTGTCGCGGCAGCAAGCACAGCAAACAGCGCTGTCGTGCCGGGGGATTACCTGACGGAGATATCCGTAGGCGGTACGCCAGCCTACACGATACGGGTTTCGATGCCGCACCCGCTGTTCCCGGCTGATTCGCTTTCGGCAGTCTGCTACGTCATAGTCAAACCTGCCCTGCCTGTTGCGCACGTGGAGCTTCCCGCAGGAGGCCTTTACTTATTGGACAGCAGAGCTGCGGCAATCAACTGGTCCATCGACAATTACGAGCCGGGCTTCACTCAGGGAGAGTTCAGCGTTGTGCGCGTCAGTACGCAAAACGGTCAAGACGCAACTGAGAACGTGTACACCCAGGCGGTCTCTGCCCCTAGCGGAAGCTATACGCTGACGCCAAAGAAAGCAAGCGGCCTCAAGGATACCTACATGGTGTCCCTGCGAGCTAAAAACGACGAAGACGCGGGCTACAGCTGCGATTCCTACCCGCTGTACGCGTACAGCGACGGAGCACTGAAACTGATGGTCGGGGGGCAGAACACCGAAAGCCTGTCCATGGACAACGAGCCCAAGGTCAGCAGCAGCCTGCCCACTGCGACAGACCGCATCTTGGCGCTTCGCACAGAACTGGCGCTTATCGAATACATAGGCGTCAACTACAGCGAATACAACTGGAGCCAGCTCAAGGACGGCATCCGCTGGGACACCAGCGACTCGGAAACGGTCAGCGTCAACTACAAGCAAGGGGGCCTGTACGAAGACCTGTCACGGTTTTCCATGAACACCTACTTGCCCGAGACGCAGATGGCGCTGTCCAGTTTGAAGGACGGCAAAGCCACAGTCGCTGCTACCCATGCAAACACCGGCATGAGCGCGTCTGTGCAGGTGGACGTCAAGACGCTCAGGGAGAAGTTCTACCTGTTTTCGCTAACGCCTATGCAAAAAACGGCCTTGACTTACACAGACGGCAAAGGCGTGAAGAAAACCGTGTACACCAATGACGAGGGCGTATTGGCCCTTTACGAGCCAAACGGGATAGGATCGGATGTGCAGCTCAAGTCGGAAGGCGCCGGCGGCGCTGTCTTCATGGGGACGTATTACCAGGCCAACCTGCTGTCCGGCGAACGGGACGCCACGAAGCTGCAGCTTTATCCTTTGAACACGTTTAAGCTCCGCCAAGTCGCGAAGGTTGACATTTTTCTCAAGAAGCCAGACGGAAGCCCCTATGCAGGCGATCTGGCGCTTCGCGGCGGTGCATACAAAAACGGGGGCTACTGCCAAGACGCGCTGCTGCTGGGCAATGCGGTCCCCGGCCCCGGAAACCCGCTAAAAGACGGGAAAGCCAGCCAAACAGTGACAATAGGTTCTGACGGCAAGCTGACGGTTTACATGGACTCCACAGAGTTCTGGTCTTTGGAAAAAGGCGAGGGCAACACCGCCGGCACGACGCTGAGCCCCACCGACGACATGCAGTACATTTTCGAACTGTCCGGCATGAACGGCTATTTCCCGCTTCTCATCTACACAAACGGGAACATCACGCTTGAGGACATCATGCGCAGCGCAGGCAACGTGACTGAGCTGGAAAGCCACGCAGGCGGGCCGCAGCCTTTCATCTCAAACCAAGCCATGGACTACGTCATTTCCGGAAACAGGCTGGTGGACGTGCGCAAGAGCACGGGCCACATCGGGCCGAATTCAACGTACCCGGACACAAAGCTGCTCACCACGGCCCTCCTTTGGGGGCTGGACCCGTCAGCATTGAACTACAGGCTCGACCTGTGCGACGAGTTTGGCTACATTCCGGCTGCGCAGCAAAGCAAGGTAGTCACGTACCCCTTTTCCAGCATGCCTGTGGTCCGCAATGAGCTTACGCTAAGCGAGACGACCATGACAAAGTCCGGATGGATGCCGGACAAATCAGACAGGGGGCTTGTGGCCAGGTTGTCTGCAGGCGGTGCCATGATAGCGGAACAACCCGTGCTGCCAAGGGCAGTGGACCTGACCAGGACGCCGAAGCTTACCGAGACGCAGGAAATCACCAGTTTGATGGTGAGTTTGAAAAATTCCAGCAACCTCCCGAACCCTAGCATGGACAATCCTGATTCCATGACTAGCAATGTCCTCGGGCTGCTGGGAGGGCTCTGCGGCGGCGCTAATGGTGCAGGCTGCAAGATGATCATCACCCCGGGAGAGGACAATTCGACCTTCAACGCGTTTATCTGGGCAGGGTACAACAGCCTTGGGCTTGACAAAATCGACTACGATTCAAACGGCATGGTTTTAGACACCGCGTTCAACCAGCACAGCCTGTCTGCCGCGCCCAGCCTGAAAGACGCAAAAGAGATGGCCAAGGGCGAATACGAAGTCGGCAAAACCATCAAAGAGGCGAAAGACAACTCAAGCAAGAAAAAAGCCAGCAAGGACTACGACGTCACCGGACAGCTTGAGGGTTATTTCGAAGCGCAAATCCAGTACAATTTTGAAACCGGCAAATGGGACATCTACGTGCTGGGCGGCGGCTTCACGTTCGGGATCGGCGTGGGCTACAAGATCACCTACAACCAGATGGTGGGTCCTGTGCCCGTGACAGCCGAATTTGAATTGGGCGGCGCCCTTCAGCTTGACTTCAAGGCGGCGCTGCGCCGCAGCGAGCAGCCCGGCCTTCCTTGGGCGCCTGCAGTGGACGCAGACTACGTCAACGACTTTTTGACCAACCTGCGGGTTGCGCTCTACGTCAGCGCCTTCGCGGGGTTTGGCTTCGACTATTCGGTTGTCGCCTTGAAAGTAGGGCTTTTTGGCAGGCTTGACGGGGATTTCCAGTTCAAATTCCTGTCAAGGGAATACCTTGACAACGCCTCGCAGCGGCAGGTCAACGGACAGGGCATTCAGCTTTCCGGCACAGTAGGGATCAAATTCGTCGCATCCTTCCTGTTCATCTCCTACGAATACGTGCTGGCATCGGTGCAGGCGGGCTACCATTGGGTTTTCAACGACTGGGCTGCAATAAACAACTATTGGGGCAGCGCGGCCACTGGGACCGGCCCCGGTGCCATGGCCTCGGCGCTGGCAGCAAGCGCACCCGTCAGCGGGCTTGTGCCTGTCCACAGCTCTGCCACGATGCAGAGCCGCAGCTACCTCGACGAATTTGCCCGGTCCTGGGGCAGCACGAGGCAGCTCCAGACCAACGCGTACCCCTATGCCTTTCCGCTGGTGACGGAAGACGGCCAGCTGCTGCTTTTCGTCTCAGACAACAACAGCTCAAATGTCAGCGACACGCGGGTATTCGCGACGTCCCTTTCAGGTGACAGTTACTTGCAAGGCTCAGAGATCGCGGCGCCGGCAGGGTTTACGGGCTACGGCGACAGCGGGCTTTCACTCGCTGGCGACAAGGGCTTCGCTGCAGCCGCATGGGTCAGGCAGAGCGCGGCGCTGCCACCCAAGGACCCGGATCAGCCCCTTAGCAGCGCGGAACAGGCACTCATGATGAACGGCACGGAAATTGTGGCATCTGTGTATGACGGCTCAAACTGGACGTCTACGCGGCTCACAGAGAACGCTCTGCCGGACATTGCCCCGGTGGTGGCAACGGACGGCAGCGGGAGCGCAGTCGCGGCATGGCGCAGCGTCTATGCCGGGGACGAGTCGGACCTACTTGACTTCTCGCAGCAGGACAACATCCTCTACAGCATTTACCAAAGCGGAGCATGGAGCATGCCAAGGCAGCTCTACAACGGCACGTCCGGCATGGTGCGGGGCATCACGGCGGCAATGCTGCCGGACAAAACGGCTGCGGTGGCTTACTCGCTGGACACGAGCGGCACCGGAAACGCAGCGGAATACGAGATCGGTTACGCAGTCGTCGATTCTGACGGAAACCCCGAATTCAGTGCTGTCATCACCAAAGACCAATGGCTAAACGAAAACCCGCAGCTGGCTGTTGCGGCATTTGCGACGGGCGACGTGCGCTTCGTGCTCGGGTGGCACAGCATGAGGGAAGGCTTAAGCGACATCCGCATGGCGTCTTTCGATGCGGACGGCATGCTTTCCAACAGCTTCCCGGATTCGATCGAGCAGGTGGCAGGCGGGAGCAGCGTCAATATAGACGGGAGGTTCCGCTTTGCGAAGATGGGCAAGGCTGAAAACGGCATCGAAAACCTTTCAATACTGTGGCCTCAGAGCGTGGACAATGACCAGGGCGAGGTCGACCACGGCATGCTGTGCGCTGTGAAATTCATGCGCGCCGGCAACGGCCTTGGGATTTCTGCCGCGCTGGACGTGGCAGAGCTTCCGGTGCGCACACTGATCGACCATTTCGACGCCTATGTTGCCAGCTCTGACGGTACGACTATAAAAGCAGTGATTCAAGGCACCGAGTACAAGGACATAAGCATTGACGACCCCGGCACTTACGACGTCTTTCAGGACCTTGCAGGGAACCCGGTTTATGTGGGCAAGGCAGAGACCATGCTCTTTACTGTAGCCGAGACCTATCAGAACAAGGTGCAGCTTGACAGCCTGCTTGTGGATTACGCCGACCTGAGCGCAAACGCCCTCACTCCCATCCAGTTCACCATCTCCAATGCAGGCATGGCGCAGATAGACAGCGTGGACGTGAGCATCGGCGGCATCCTGACGACTTTCGACGATTTGGCGCTCCTCCCAAACGGCAGCCGGACGCTGGTTTGCTGGCACCCTGTGGGCAGCAAGGTAGAAAACCTGGAATACGCCCTGACAGCTCATTTCGGGGCGAGCAAAGATACGCTCACAGGCACAGCCTACCTCGACTACCCAGACCTTGGAATCTCCAAAATGAAGCTGGTTTCAGAGGAGCAGGGCATCCGCACAATGCAGCTGACGCTTTACAATGCTTCTGCCGCGACACTGGCAGGCGGCAAGCACCGGAGCGTACACCTGGGATTCTACGACGATTCACTGCTTCAGAATATCCAAGAGGTAAAGTGCAGCGCTCCGGAGGTAGCCGTGAACCAGGACAAGACCTTGACGGTTTCGGGAGAGGAGAACCTTCGCCTGATCGACGAGGGCGCGTTCAACTTGGAACTGCGGTTTGACATCGGCCAGTACGTGAAAAGCGCAGGCCTTGATGAAATTCCAGACAGCGGCATGCGCCTATTCGCAGACGCTTGGATCACCGAAACAAAGCAAGGCGCAAGCATTGCCATGCCGGAATACTACAAGAACAACAACAGTGCTTCCGCAGTGTTCGACAGCTTGCTTATCCGCATCGGGCAGCCGGTCAGCCTGGCGGTTGAGCAGGGCGTCTCAGGCAGCGGCAATGCCACCGCAGAAGTCACGGTGCGGAACAATTCGTTGACAAGCAGGACTGGCGGGAATGTCGTCGCCACGCTCATTGACGCGGGCGGGAAACCAGTCGAAACCCTGCAAAGCTATGTCAACGGCGCGATTTCTCTCGGTGGCGAGGAGTCAACGGTTGTCAGCTTTTCGTTTTCAAAACCCGGAAGCCGGGTGCTGGCAAGCTATGGCAGCTTTGATGATGCCAGCGATTCGAACGCGGGGCTTTCGTCCCTCAGTTTTGAGAATTTGCCTGTGAGGCTGCCTGACTTTACAGCGGATTCGCTTGGAAACAGCAGTTGCTCTGTAGCTAACGGTGTTGCCAAGTCCACTAGGGTAAGCTTTGTCGCAGAAAACCCGGGGGCGTCAGTGGCAGTTTCCGTAAACGGCACGGCGCTGGCCGATGCAAACAGCATTGTCGCCCTTGCCAAAGGAGACACGGTTATTGCCGTAGAGGTTACATCAAAGGACGGCACCGCAAAGCGCATCTACGCACTTACAGTTAATACGACGTTTGACACCGGCGGCGGTGGCGACGGTGACAAAAAAGGCCCCGGCGGCAGCAGCGGTGGCGGGGCGTCCACGCGGATTGAAGAAGACGAGACGCCGCTAAGCAATGTGAAGACTTTACAGGAGCAATATGCAGACGAGCTATATAAATTGGGCTTGTTCCTCGGCACCGTTGCCGGCGCGGATCCGCCGGTGTACGAACTTGACGGCCCGCTGACCCGCATCCAAGCACTGGTCCTAGTCGTCAGGCTGCTGGGGCTGGAAGAAGAGGCGCTCGCTTTCAAAGGCAGCAGGCAGTTCACCGACGTGCCCCAGTGGGCATGGCAATACGCGGCATTCGGCTACCAAGAAGGCATAACCAACGGGGTCAACACTGAGCGCACATTGTTTGCCCCTGACAGGCCTGTCACCTTGCAGGAATTCACGGCCTTCCTGCTCAGGGTGCTCGGCTACAGCGAAGCGAACGGGGATTTTGAGTACGCCGACGCGCTGGCGAAAGCGCTGGCGGTTAAGCTTTACACTGAAAAAGAGATGGCAGCATTGGGCGACGGCCGGTTCCTGAGAGGGGACGCAGTGGTTGCTATGGCAGACGCGCTGCTGTCGTCAATGAATGGTGCAGATGGTGCAAGGCTGATAGACACGCTGGTGGAAAGCGAGCTGTTTACCGAGGAAGACGCCAAGGCGTTTGCTGAGGCTATTCTGAAGACAGGGAAGCTGGGCGACTAGCAGTCGCGATATGAGGCGGGCGCTCTGCCGTTAGTGACTTAGGGATTCGTAGCGCAAATAAAAA
>WRJV01000325.1 GCA_009778415.1 Clostridiales bacterium
AAGGTCAACGACGCATGGGGCAACGGAGTCACCGCCAGCATGTGCGACGTGAACGACGACGGCATCATCGACATGCTCGACCTGCTCGACCTGTTCATCCACTACACGAAATAGTGTGACAAAAGGGGACGGTTCCTGTGTCACATGGCAAAAGAGAACCGTCCCCGTGTCATGGCCTAGATACAACACAATTTCCCAACAGAAAAACCGCCGTTGCCCGGCAAACGGGCGCGGCGGTTTTTCGAGCGTACATTACATCATCATACAGAAGCGAGCTCCCAGCCTTTTGAATGCGCCGTCACGTTGTACGTCAGCGCCATGTTGGGTTCGCGCCAGTAAACTACAGTGAAGCGGTTGTTGAAAGCGTACGACCGGTGAAAGCTTTCGATTGCTGCCATCGGCTGAGAAAATTCGATAGGCGACTGCTGGGTGACCTGCGCATGCTGTTTTGACAGCTGCGCAAGCATGTTCTGGGCTATGGGGGGCGGCGTGTTCATGGGCATCGAAACCACAGGAAGCTGTGTCATGGCCTGTTTTGCAGCCGGGTTGTTCATGACCTCAGAGATGGGGTCGAAGGGCTGGTTGCACTTCATCTCATTTGAGAAATCCTGCCATATCGACCACATTATGTCCTCAAGGTCCCTGTCAGGGAATACAACGTTGAGCCCCATTTCTTTGGCTTCTTTCCTGCTAACTGCGTAGCCGTGATGGAAGTAGGACATGTTTAAGGCTTTTGCGATTTCCTCCGCTTTGCCCCTGTCCCCCAAATGAGTCTCAAGCATCTTCGTGCTCAGCGACATCGACAGCAGCTGGCTTCGCTTTGAAGTGCCGATGCGGACGGGGCCAACCTCGGCAGCCAGGGAATTGAACGCCGCGATCAGCTGCTCCGGGTCAGTGATGCCCACGTCGGAGCGGATGAACTCTATATAGCTGCGGATGTCCTCCGAACTGAACTGTATCTGCGCCGGCTGCCCTTGGGCATTGGGCTTGACGATGGACAGCTGAGGGTCCAGTGGACCGAGGTTTGAGTAGGGGTGCATGACTATTTCATCAGCGCCAAGAGCTAGGATTGTCGCTGCGCTGAAGGCGACAAAAGGAACGATAACGGAAATGTGGTTGAAGCGCTCGCGCAAAATGCTGATGGTGCGCAGGGACATAATAGGGTCGCCCCCGTTGCTGATAATCAAAAAATCAACCTCTTTTTTGTCCTGCGGTATCTGGTTTATCTGCTCAATGATCGTGGGGATGGCATCTGTGGCCATCTGCGACGGCATGTTCTGCCGTATTGAAGTCACGTATACGATCAATGACCTTTTTCGTTTTTTTTCGTGAGCCTGGTACAATCCCTTGCGTTTTGAATACCCCATTTTATGATCCTCCTTTGCATATTCGTGTTGCTGTATCGGATGCTACCTTTTGTTTGACGCGTTGAGGACGTTTTTAATCTTGTGCTGCACCATTGCCTGAATGGCGTCCCTAGCTGGGCTGAGATATTTTCTCGGGTCGAACTCCGCAGGATGCTCAATAAAGTATTTTCTGATTTCCGCCGTCATTGCAAGCCTCAGATCAGTATCTATGTTTACTTTGCATATCCCGTATTTAGCCGCTGTGCGTATCATGTCTTCGGGGACGCCTTGGGCACCGGGGATGTTGCCGCCGAACTCGTTGCATTTTGCCACGAAATCTGGGAGCACCGTCGACGCGCCGTGAAGCACGAGGGGCGTGTCTGGAATAAGCGCATGTATCTTTTGCAGCCTTTCGAAATCAAGGAACGGTTCGCCTTTGAACTTGTAGGCGCCGTGGCTGGTGCCGATTGCTATCGCCAGCGAATCCACGCCTGTCTTTTCAACGAACTCTGCGGCTTCGTCAGGATCTGTAAACGTAGCTGACCGGGCGTCAACGTTGATGTTGTCCTCTATGCCGGCAAGCTTCCCGAGCTCAGCTTCAACGGAAACCCCTTTTGCGTGCGCATATTCGACGACTTGCTTTGTAAGGGCCATGTTTTCTTCGAAGGGGTGCTTCGAGCCGTCGATCATGACCGATGTGAACCCGTCATCCACGCACTTCTTGCATATGTCGAAATCTTCGCCGTGATCCAGATGCAAAACGATGTCGAGGCCGGTGTCTTCCATGGCGGCTTCGACGAGCTTGACAAGGTAGGCAGGCCTCGCGTATTTTCTGGCGCCTGCCGAAACCTGAAGGATAAGCGGGGCGTTTTCAATTTTTGCTGCGTCGGCTATCCCTTGGATGATTTCCATGTTGTTTACATTGAAAGCTCCTACTGCGTAATCGCTTTTAAGAGCTTGGGCAAACATTGCCCTTGATGTAACTAAAGCCATATTTGTTCCTCCTTTATTATATAAATATTCAATTACGTCCTGTGATGATCCGTATTATGTCATCCTTGGTCGAGCCGGCGGGAATAACAAAATTGCCGGTCTGTACCCTCAATGCGGCATTGTGGCTGTCAAGGCAGTTGAAAAAATCCTGCGTATCGTCGAAAAAGCCAAGCGCGACCAGGTCCTTGCCGACTTGGTTCATGGATTCGCCGTACGCGATGTATAGAGAGAACGCGGAGTGCTGCACGTTGTCGGGCTGCGTTGCAGCGCCTGTATCTGCATCGGCGTCGGCGTCAGTGCCAGTGCCAGCGTCGGCGTCAGCACCAGTGCCTGCGCCATCGCTCAGCGTGGCAGCGTCAATGTCGTCAGGCCAGTCGGCAGAAGCGACGTCCTCGTCGCCGGACACGATGACAACGTTGTCGCCCGGCTCATTTGCCTGAGAATTGGTGCTTCGCGATTTCTGCTCCAAAATCGTTTTTTCAGGATACGTCATTAAAGCGTTTACGCGGGTGGTAATAATCATCGCGGCGCAGCAAAGGACCAGCAGCGCCACTAGGATGTCGTTCGAGTCGTAAAGCAAATCCTTCAGTCTGTTCATTCCATTAACCCCCTTTTTGTTTATGCTCCGCATCCGCAAGTCGCTAACGCGGGCGAATCCCTAAGTCGCTAATAATAATTTAACATACAATAGCCCATTTCTCAAACGGTAATTTATTAAATTTTGTTTACATGAAGATATTGCTTTCCTAATCGGTGCTTTTGTTATATAATATTTAGATGGTTAAAATAATGATAACTCAAAACGAGCAAGACCAAAGACTTGACAAATTCCTTAAAAAGTATCTGAGGAACGCGTCTTTAAGCCACATTTACAAATTGATCCGCAAGGACGTGAAGCTCAATGGCAAAAGGGCGCTGCCGTCTGCCGTGTTAAACTTGGGCGACGAGCTGGATATATACATCAGTGAGGAAGACGAGAAAGCTTTCGCGAGCGCAAGGGGTGCCCCAAAGCAAAAAAGGCAGTTTCGGATTGCCTATGAAGACAAAAGCATAATCATCGTGGAAAAGCCGTTCGGGCTATTGACTCACGGAACTTCTTCTGAAAAGAAAAACACTCTGGCGAACCAAGTAATTTCATACCTGATTGAACAAGGCGAATACAACCCGGCAGAGAGGACCTTTTCCCCGGCGCCTGTTGGCAGGCTCGACAGGAACACGACGGGGCTTGTCATTTTCGGGAAAAACAGCCAAGCGTTGAAAGACCTTAACATGATGGTAAGGGAGCGGGATTGCATAAAAAAATATTACACGACGATAGTCGTTGGAGAAATCAACAAGGATTTGGCGCTAAAAGGAAAACTGGGCAAGGACCATGATGAGAACATGGTCAGCATAATGGAAAGCGACGCTGCCGCAGGGAAGCAGATCGAAACGGTGGCCAGGGTCGTTAAAAAAACAAAGGGGTTCACTCTCCTTGAAGTGGAGCTCCTGACCGGGCGGACGCACCAGATAAGGGCGCACCTTGCGCATGCGGGGCACCCCATAATAGGAGACGCTAAGTACGGAGACGCACGGGTCAACCGGAGGATTGCTGCTAAATACGGTTTGACGACGCATATGCTGCACGCCGGAAGATTGTGTTTTGAGAAAACGCTGCCGTGTTTTGATTACTTGGCGAACATGGAAGTGAACGCAGCGCTGCCGGATGAATTCAGAAGGATAAAATCAGAGATATTTGACAAGGATCGAATATAGGAGGTATATGAGAATAATGAAGGGTTGGATTCGAGACATATTAGTTGCGGTTTTGATTGCATTCGTAATCATGACGTTCATAAAGCCAACGATAGTGAAGGAAAGCTCCATGCAGCCGACGCTCTATGAGAACAATTACATATTCCTGAGCAAGCAAGCGTATCGGTTTTCAGAGCCAAAATCAGGCGACATAGTAGTGTTCCACACGAATTTGACGACGCTTGACGGGCAGGAAAAATTGCTTATCAAGAGGATCATAGCGCTGCCGGGCGAGGTCATAACCATAGAGGACGGCAATGTCTACGTAAACGACGTGATGCTGGACGAGCCGTACATATTCGGAGGCGAAACGAGCGGGTACATCGAAAACTTTGAAATTCCCGAAGGAAAAGTCTTCGTGATGGGCGATCACAGGGAAGTGAGCATCGACAGCAGGTCCGAGAGGGTGGGGTGCGTCCCGATAGACAAAATCATCGGGAAAGCGGTCTTCAGGCTGTACCCCTTCAACAGCATTGGGGTTATCAAGTAAGGCACCATGAAACAGAGGAAACTGGTAGCAAACAACAAAAAAGCGCGGCACGACTACTTTATTGAAGACGTGTACGAGGCAGGTATGGTCCTAACAGGCACGGAGATCAAGTCGGTCAGGCAGGGGAAAGTCAACATAAAGGAAAGCTATGCCAAAATCGACAAGTCCGAGCTTGTTATTTACGGAATGCACATAAGCCCTTATGAGCAGGGGAACAGGTTCAACGTGGATCCGCTGAGGCCGAGGAAACTGCTTCTGCACAAGCAGGAGATCAAAAAGCTCACAGGGCTGACAACGGTTAAGGGGCTCACATTGGTCCCATTAAACGTCTATATCAATGAAAAGGGCTTGGCAAAGATGGAGCTGGCTGTCGCACGGGGGAAGAAACTGTACGACAAGAGGGATGACACGGCTAAGCGCGACGCAGACAGGAAAATGCAGCAAGCCGTGAAAAAGCACGTGAGGTAGGTAAGAACATGGGGATGTAAAGGTTTCGACGGGGGTGTGGAACCAGGATAAGCGAGCCGCAGTTTGCCAAGTCTGCGTTAAAAATGGCACGTTAAATATAAACGCTAAAAATACAAACAATTACGCACTAGCTGCCTAATTTAGCAGCCGCGTCGTCCGCTCCGGTTTACCTGTAGGCCGGAACCCGGGCGTCGACAATACAGGGAAACTCTGTGTGACATCCCGGCATCACAGGGGACTTACGGGATAGCTTGACCTTTAGCCTGCCGGTGGGCGACTGGAAGGGCGAATTATAAATAACCGGCTGCGCTCGGAGAAATTCTTGCGGAAACGCTTTCGGACGCGGGTTCGACTCCCGCCATCTCCACCAACCGTTCCTTGGTCGAACTCATTTCGTCAAGGTTAATGTCGAAACGGCTGTCTTGTGCGTTGCATAGGACAGCCGTTTTTGTAAAGCTGTGGGGTATTACGTTTTAGTCGCACCGGGCAATCGTTCCGTATTAGGCGGCGGGCTGTTTGCCTCAATGTTCAAGGATGCAACAACAATGGTAAAGGTGAGTATAATATGCCAAGGAAACAAAGTAAAAAAACTGGGGACGTATTCGGACGACTGACAATTCTTGAGGATCTCGGAACCCGAAAAATCGGGAAACGAAATGTCTCGGTGAGGTTTTATTTGTGCGAATGTTCATGTGGAAACAGGATAGAGGTTCGATGTGGCGATTTGCAAAGCGGGAATATAAAAAGCTGCGGCTGTTTAAAAAGAGAGACTCATAGAGGCGCAGGTAATCCGAAAAAGCCCATAGAAGTAGGCGATAAATATGAAAGGCTTACGGTTTTAGAGGATTTAGGCACACGGGAGGTTGGCAGACAGGGAGCCCGTAGAAGATTTTTTTTATGCGAATGTGATTGTGGCAATAAAATTGAAATACCAGGCAATGGCATTGGGGAGAGATATAAAAGTTGCGGATGCCTGCGTAGGGAGCAATGTAGGAAGTTGATTTTACCGGGCACTGTATTTGGCAGGCTGACTGTATTAGAACTTTGCGACCCCGCTGAAAGGAAGCCTTCTGAAGATGTATTGATATATAAATGTCAATGCGAATGCGGCAGCGTAATTAAGGTTGCCGGTACTTCGTTGCGCACCGGCAATACAAGAAGCTGTGGGTGTATAAATCGGGAAAACTTTCAAGAGAACATAAGAGAAGCGCGTTCCAAGATATTTGTTGAAGGGACAAACATCATGCTTATTTCCCATAACAGAATAAGGGCAGATAACACATCAGGCGTTCGCGGTGTAAGTAAGTCAAGAGGAAAATGGGTGGCAGCAATCAAGTTTAAGAAAAAAAAATACTATTTAGGTAGTTTTAATGACATTAACGAAGCCGCCGAAGTAAGAAAAGAAGCAGAGGAAAGGATATTTGGCGGTTTTTTGGAATGGTATAAAAACCGAGTCAATTTTTCATGCGAGGACGATCCTCCCGTATAGCACACTAACGCGGGCGATCGTGAAAACGGTGATTGGTTTGGCAAATTAAAAGATGAAAGATATTTCAAAACGGTTCGCCTTAGTGGAAATACGGTTGAATGGCAAGGGGGACAGGACATAATCGCTTTGGTTAAAAAGTAAATAATGTTGACAATTTTACTATATATGATATAGTATTCGTGTTGATTATTCAGAACCAAAGGAGGTATCAGATGAAAAAATGTAGAAAGTTATTGTGCTTTGTCCTTGTATTCGGCCTTGTTATTACATCAGGCGCGTTTGTGTTCGCTGACGACTTGCTGCCAATACCGGGGATTCCGGAAAACGCTGCAAATGCAGGAAATACAAATACCGCACCTATACGTCAACCCGGTTTGACCTGTAATCCATACACAGTGTTCAACCCTGAAGGCATACTGATGGACGACGATTTTGGGATGCCCGTCCGCTTGGGCTACAGGACAGTACAAGAGTACTACGCCGAAATGCGCTATCTTGCGGAGACGTATCCTGATTTAGTTAAACTGCACACGTATGGAACCTCGAAATATTACAAATGGCCCCTGCTCGCTCTTGAGATCAGCAACAACCCTGGCGGCAATGATGGCAGGCCCAGTACGATGCATCAAGCGGGCAACCACCCTAGGGAATGGCTGTCAAACGAGATGTGCATGGATCTTGGCTGGTACCTGCTTACCCAGTACGGCAAAAAAGCAGACGCAACAGAGATTCTCGACACAACAACCGTATGGCTCATCCCGGTGACAAACCCCGACGGAGTGCATTATGACCAGACGGTTTCCGGCCCAGGCAATTGGCGAGGCAACCTAGGCGGAGCCAATGGCACCACCATCAATTCGGGTTGCGACATCAACAGAAACTGGCCTTACGGCTGGGGCAGCAACAACGGTTCGACTGCCGGTTACGGCACAGGCACAAACCGAGGCTCGGGTCCTGAGAGCGAACCGGAAATAGCAGGGCTCACAGCACTGGCAAGATCAAACATGATGATTACCGGCATCAGCGGCCATCAATTCCCATCAGGGAACGGACAGTATCTTGTATTCCCTTGGTCATTCTTCGTTAACAGGACTGCCAATCCGGGGATAACAGGGGCAGCCACGAAAGCCACTTCCACCCCGAATACGATCATGATACAGACGCCGGGCGGGCAAATCGACATCAGGGATTTAGGGTACCAGCAGGCAAAGTTCAACCTGCATTCGGCAGAATACAGCAACATTATGTACGCTTACAGCGGTGAAAGCGGGGATTACCTGTATGGTACGCTGCGGTCATTGCCTTTCCTGTACGAGTTCGGCAGGTGGTTGATGCAGTCATACAATGGTCAAGACATGAATTTCGCCACAACGAGTTTTAACGACCTTTACACCGGCAAACAGCGGGAATTCCTAGTGTCCTATTCGACGGCAGCGTCTGCGGCACGCGCAGGCATGCCGGCGGCAGACGTTACCGCTCAGATGGCCTTTGTTACCGATGACGGGTTCGTTCCGGACTATGGCCCGCTTACCGCGACTACAGTGGCAGACGTCAACGCTTTAGGCACTGCCCTCGAAGGCAAAATTCTCTGCTGCATGATTGCAGCCAACAACAACGACAACGCTGCCATCGCGATTGCGGCTCAAAACCGTGGTGCCGTAGGAGTCCTTTTCTGCACTAGGTTAAGCAGCCTCCAAGGCTACCAACATTCCCATTATACCCCGAACCTTGGCACCGGCACTGCCGCTACCAACAATCCAGCGCTTATCACTATTCCTGTGGGGGGGACCGCCAAGCAGTATCTGAGGGAACTCTACGAAAAAACGCTGGACAACCCGGAAACTACCATGACGTTCAACACGGGCTTAAGGCGCCTTGAGACGACCAAGTGGCAGTTTGAGAGAAACCTGGGCGCTTTTATCGAGAACATGTACATGGCGACAGAGTACGCTTCCCATATCAAAGGCAATATCAAAGACGGCACAGGATCCCTGATCCCCGAAGCGACGCTTAACCTTGAAATGCAGGTATTCAGCCCGCAGATTACAAGCGGCTCCGGCAACTGGGCGCATCAAATAACGCAAGCAGGAGTATTAGAGCAGACTCAGACAGGGGTTTACAACGTAGCCGGCGGCACGTTCGACTGGTCGGTGACGCCCTCCAAGCAGCCTACCAACCCGATCGGCATCAACGCAACCCAGTTTCCAGACCTTGGCTATGACATCACGGTGACTGCTCCAGGCAAGGTAAACCAGTATATGAACGTAAGCGTTCCCTTGTACCAGATGACAGTTGACCTCGGCGACATCACCCTTGCTGACACCGTAGCAAACCCCAAATTTATCAGCATTGCTGAAACCTCAAAGAACAGCAGGGTTTGGGTGTTGACATTCAGCGTCGACGTAGCTGACCCGGTCACCGGGGAAATAGAAAAAACAATAGTTTCAATCAACCTTGCAGGCAACAACGCCAATCTGGACGGTACATACGCATTCGACGGCGACAGCCCGCTTGCTGGCTATGCCCTCACTTACGACATCAAAGGCAACGGATCGAACATCAAAGCATTCAGTATATCGTATATTTAACGTGGGCGATGCCTGCAACCCAGATGGGGTCAGTATAATATAACGCATCTTGAAAAAAAACGAAATAGGGCCGCGAGCCCTATTTCGTTTGTGCGATTACGGTCGATAGTTGCGCAGCAATTTTTTCCAAGAATCATCTTGACGTAGGCGAGCCGCCATGATATTATCTTGCCAACGAGAGGGGTGGTCTTTCTGAATTCCTTAAGCTACGTAAACGCCACGCTGGAGATTATCGGCGCTTTGGCCTCTTTTGGCGTGACCATTTTCTTCATGGCAAACGAGTACAGCCGGGGCAGAGCGGGCTGGATTTTTTCAGGCATGCTGATATGCAACACTGTGTGCCTGACCTTTGACGTAATTTTTTGGCTGGCATTGGGGAGCGCGGGGAGCATAGCAGGCACGATGCTTCGCGTCTCGACTTTCATGACGTACTTCATCAGTTATATTTTCGTCCCCTTGTTTGTGGCTTATGTCGTGGAAATAATACGCCAAGCAAGGCCGTTCTCCAGGATAGCCGTGTACGTTTCTGCCATTAGCTGCCTTGCAGTGTCAATACTGCTTGTTGTGTCGCTGTCAAGCGGCATGTTTTATTATTTTGACGAATACAACATTTACCACAGGGGCGAACTGTTTTGGCTAAGCCAGGTGGTGTTGATAGTTTTTGCGGTCGTAAGCGCGGCGATTGCAGTTTACCACCGAAAATCCATTGGGACAAGGAACACGCTCTACCTGCTCTCATATTTGACTATGGTTTCATTGGCGCTTGCCGTTTCGGTGTTTTTCTATGGGCTGGCCCTGCTCGGCATTGCGACGACAGTATCGCTGATCATCATTTATTTTGGCATCCCTATACAGCAAGCAAGACTGCTCAAGGAAAAGGAGCTTGAACTGGCAGAGAGCCGGATTGCGGCCATGCTTTCCCAGATACAGCCGCACTTCCTCTACAACTCGCTGACTGTCATTCGGCACCTGTGCCGAAGCGACCCGGCGCTTGCCGAGGAAACCGTAATCGAGTTCGCGAATTATCTGCGAGGCAATCTGGATTCGCTGTCGATTAAAAACCCAATCCCGTTTGCCCGCGAGCTTGACCATGTAAAGACCTACCTGGCGCTTGAAAAGAAAAGGTTCGGAGACAAACTGAATATTGTATACGATATAAAAGAGCTGGATTTCCTAATGCCTGCCCTTGCCCTCCAAACTATCGTGGAAAACGCTGTACACTATGGGATTACGAAGCGCGAACAGGGCGGCACGTTGAGAATAACTTCAGAAACGGCGGGAAACGAAACCCGCGTCACAGTAGCGGACGACGGCGTAGGCTTCGACCCTGATACGCCAAAGCAAGACGGGCGAAGCCATGTCGGCATTGAAAACACCCAAAACCGCCTGGCCATCATGTGCAGCGGGACGCTGTCCATCTGCAGCGAAATTAATGTTGGCACAACGGCGGTCATATCAATTCCAAAGGGGGAACCGAGATTATGAGAATTATTGCTGTAGACGATGAGCAATTTGCTCTTCAGGATTTGAGGCAGGCCATTGAAGAGGCCGTGCCGGATTGCGAGCTTTCTTGCTTCGACGCGCCGGCTGAAGCGCTGCGGCATGCATCCGAGGCTGCCGTGGACATAGCTTTCCTGGATATTTCCCTTGGCGGGATGAACGGGATTGCGCTTGCCAAACGGTTGAAAGACATAAACGGAAGGACTAACATTATATTCGCGACCGGGTACTCGGACTACGCGGTGGACGCCTTTTCGCTGCATGCCAGCGACTATCTGCTGAAGCCTGTCACACGCGACGCCGTCGTAAAAACGATGGAGCATTTGCGAGAACCCCTCAAGGCAAAGTCTGACAAGCGGGTAAAAGTACAGACCTTTGGCAATTTTGCGGTTTTTGTGGATGGCAGCCCACTCAACTTTACCCGTTCCAAGACCAAGGAACTGCTGGCGTACCTTGTAAACAGAAGGGGTGCTTTCTGCGGCAACGACGAGATCATCGCTGCGATATGGGAGGACAAAACCGACTCGGAAGCACTGAAAAGCCACTATCGCCATTTGGTCGCTGACCTGACGCAAACGCTTAAATGTGAAGGCATAGAATCGATGTTGGTGAAAAAGCATGGATATTTGGCTGTCGCCCCAGATGCGTTCCAGTGCGACATATATGACTTTTACAACGGCAAGACAGACGCCATTAACAGCTACGCCGGCGAGTACATGGCGCAGTACAGCTGGGCAGAGTTCATCAACGGCTATCTGGAGGACATGCTGTAAGCGGTCCCGTCAAAAAATTAAGAAAATTTAAAAAAACCTTCGGGTTTTTTCTTTTTTTGTCGCGTTTTTGTCGCATTGCACATGGTAGTGTAAAACTGCGGAGGGAGCGGCCATGATTCAAATGAGCAATATCACAAAGCGTTTCGGTGAGCAGACTGTGCTGTCCGGCGTGACGTTCAAGGTGCAGGAAAAGGAAATATTCGGCATGCTTGGCCCATCGGGGGCGGGCAAAACGACTATTATCAACATCCTCACAAACCAGCTGAGTGCAGATTCCGGTACGCACAGCATCGGCGTTTCACCGCGTGAAACAGGGCTGATGCTGGACGAGGACGGGCTGTTTGTACGGCTGAGCTGTCTTGAAAACCTGAACATTTTTGCGGACATTTACGGGATTTCGCGCAGAAAATCTCGAGAAGCGCTTAAGAGCGTCGGGCTTGAGCTTGCCGCAAAAAAGGCTGTAGGCCAGCTCTCCAAGGCGATGCGCCAGCGGCTGGCATTGGCTCGGGCGATTTTGAACAGGCCAAGGGTGCTGTTCCTCGACGAGCCGACAGGCGGCCTTGACCCTGCTACGGCACGGGGCATCCACAAGCTGATATTAGGCTTGCGGGAAAGAGGCTCTACAATATTCCTCACCACGCACAACATGGATGAGGCAGTCAGGCTCTGCGACCGAGTGGTGCTTTTGCACATGGGGGTCATCGTCGAGCAGGGCGCCCCGGCAGAGATCTGCAAGCGCCATGAGGCGGTAAAGACGGTGCCTGATCTGGAAGAGGTCTTTATTAAAATGACGGGGGTTGAGCTCGAATGAGAAGCGTAAAGGCGATTTTTTCCAAGCAGCTGAGGGACATGTTCAAGAACCGCACGGTTCTGATACAATTTGTCGTTTTCCCTCTTGTGGCTTTTGCATTCACGGAAATAGTAGCAAAACCAAACGGCAGTATACCTGACAGCATGTTCGTTACGATGTTCGCAAGCATATACGCGGGAGTGACGGTACTAACCACGACTGCGGGAACAATAGCAGAGGACAGGGAGCGCAAGAGCTTGCGTTTTTTAATCATGGCTGGCATGAAACCGTACCAGTACATGTTGGGGGTTGGCGGGGTTATGATAGCCGCCAGCTTGCTTGTGGCAGTCGTGTTTGGGGCGACAGGCGGGTTTCACGGGGTTAATTTCGTCAGGTTTGTAGTTGTGCTGGTGCTTGGCTCCGTTGCGTCTTCACTGCTGGGCGCAACTTTGGGGATCGTCTCTAAGAACCAGCAGGCGGCGGCTGCAATGGCTATGCCGCTTGGGATGATCCTTGGGTTTACACCACTGCTCGCCATGTTTAGTCAAACTGTGAAAAAATTGTTTTGCATCTTCTACACCATGCAGGTCGACATGCTGGTGAGCGACTTTTCTGCTGATTTTACGACACCTGCAACTGTCATAATAGTTAACATCGCGGTTTTTGCCGCATTGTTCGCGTTTGCGTACAACAAAAAAGGTCTGTCGTGAAACGCTTGCAAATTTCTCCTTATGCAGCAAAACTGACAAAATGCGATCGCCAGAATAAATAACAGTTATTCATTGAAATTCAACATTTATTTTGATATAATGAAAAATAAGTTACAGGGGGCAATAAATATAGTGAGGTGAAACATGGCACGAATTGTCATTCTGGGCGCTGGTGTGGCTGGGCATACTGCTGCTCTGCACGCCAAACGATGGCTGGGCAAGCAGCACCAGGTCATCGTGGTGGCGCCAAACGCAAAATGGAACTGGATTCCGTCAAACATCTGGGTCGGCGTAGGCAACATGACCACCGATCAGGTGACGTTTCCGCTGGCGCCGATTTACCGGCGCAAGGGCATCGAATTCTGCCGGGCATTGGCTACGGAAATCCATCCCGAGGGAGACGCCGATCATGCGTCCGGGTACGTGGTGGTTCGCTCCACCGAAGAGGGTAGCGAAGGCACTCTCAGTACTATCGAATACGATTACCTGATCAACTGCACGGGTCCAAAGCTGAACTTTGCAGCAACCCCGGGCCTCGGCCCGGACATCGGGCACACGCTTTCTGTCTGCACGGCTAACCACGCCGCTATGACAGCTGAACGCTTCAAAGCGGCTATCGAGCGTTTGAAGACCGGAGAAAAATTGCGCTTCGTGATAGGGACCGGGCATGGCACATGCACCTGCGAGGGCGCAGCTTTCGAGTTCACGTTCAATGTCGAGCACGAATTGCGTAAAGCAGGTGTGCGCGAGAACGCAGAAGTCGTTTACTTCTCCAACGAGGCTCAGCTTGGCGACTTTGGCGTCGGCGGCCTAGTCTTTACTCAGCAAGGCTTCCAGACAACGTCGCAGCTTTGGACAGAGTCGCTGTTTCGCGAGCGGGGCGTCCACGCCGTCTTAGGTGCGCACGTCACGAATGTCGAGTCAGGCAAGTTGAGCTACGAACAGCTTGACGGCTCGACCCACGAGCTGAACTTTGACTTCGCGATGCTGCTGCCGCCTTTCAGGGGCGCCGATCTTGTGGCTATCGACAAAGAGGGCAACGATATCACGGGGCGCCTGTTCAACCCCGCCGGATTCTTGAAAGTTGACGCCAACTACGGAGCGGGTGCTTACGAGAACTGGACAGCAGCCGATTGGCCGAAGACATACCAGAGCCCAGAGTACGGGAACATCTACGCGGCCGGCATCGCTTTCGCTCCGCCGCACCAGATATCGAAACCGCGCACTACTCCAAACGGCACCATTATCACGCCGGCGCCGCCGCGCACCGGCATGCCGTCAGGAATGATTGCCAAAGCCGTCACGCACACAGTGGTCGACCGAATCAAAGGGATAAACGCCGCGCCCCACGAGGCGCCGATGACCAAAATGGGTGCAGCCTGCGTGGCGTCGGCCGGCACCGGCCTGCGCAAGGGCTCTGCCGCAGCCATGACGATGCAGCCGGTGGTTCCGGACTGGCAGAAGTATCCGGCCACAGGCCGCAATATGGCGGGCACTTTCGGCGAGATCGGGTTGGCAGGTCACTGGATTAAGTTCATGCTGCACGTGATGTTCATCTACAAGGCCAAGGCTCGCCCGCTGTGGTGGGTGATCCCAGAATAGCATATAGGAGGCAAACATGGCAACAACAACTCTTGATCCGGCAGCCGACGCACGGATTGCCGCTGCGCCGCTGCCAACGCCGGCTACGTTGAAACACCGTAAAAACCTGCTCTACCAGCTGATCCGGTTCGCCGCCATCAACCTGAAGATGGTTAAGGTGATTTCATCGTCGCACTAACCCGATTCGTCACGCTCTCCTTTCTGTCTAGAGAGGAGGGTGTTGCCGTGCCATCGATTTCGTTTTTATAGACGCAGTTTTGTCGCGCTCAGCCTTGAGCGGGGGACGCCGCGAATATTGCTGACGGCGCTATAACAGGCGCGGATCCTCAATATACGAGGGATATGCCGGAAGCGCAAGAATCATTCGAGAAACTGATGAGCCATAAGCCGTCTGCCGTTGTCTGCTATCATGGAGGGATTAAGTATTTTTGAATCAAGGTGCGGCGTAAGGTGCAAGGATTTGACCCATCAATTAAAATAGAGCAGTGCAGGAAATGGTTGGGCGAAAATTGTTAACTAGACACAATTGATTTTCAAACTGCTTTACGATTGAATCACCAATTAAGCATGCGAGCTTTACAGGAACAGCATTGCCTATTTGCCGCATGCTCTCCGTCCACGAACCGCTGAAATGGTAGTTATCGGGGAAAGTTTGGATTCTTGCACTCTCGCGCACTGTATAGTAGCGTAACTTTCCATTGTCAAGGATCATCATATTTTCACCGCCAGGCACTCCATGCGCACCTGCTTTTATAGCTTTTGAAGGTTCGTCCAATGCGCTGCCCGAATGCCCCGAATACGTTCTTGCGCCTCCACGGTATTCATGATTTGCATAGGCCGATGCCGATTCGTCTTCCGGGTCAGGAAGCCCATTTATTGCATCACGAACGGTCTGCCAACGTTCAGAGTTCAAAACCGGCAGTGTTAGTTGGCCTGCTGTTTTCTGGGCTGCCGACGGAATTGGCGGACGCAGTTTTTTTGAAATCCCATGTTCTTCCCAATAAGAGCCGTCTCCGTATTTTGCATAGAGAAGCGCTTCCTTCGTGTGAGTTGGCACCGGGAAAGACCAGCTAAAATTTAGGTCGCTTCGGAAACCGACGATGACCACGCGCTGACGTATTTGTGGGACACCATAGTCCGCAGCGTTAACAAGCCTGAATACAACGTTGTATTCGAGCCCGCTGTGCGTACCGGATGTATGGTATTCTTCAAGAAGGCGAAGATGCTCGGTCCATTCCATATCTCCATTAATGGCTACTTCTGGATGGGAAAGCTGAAGCAGAATATAGTTGAAATATGAGCTAAATGACTTCCGAAGAAGCCCTTTCACGTTTTCAAATACGAATCCCTGCAGTACATTCCAGTCAGCAATGTCAAAAAATCCATTTGTTATATTTGATTTTATGGTTTCGCAGACGTTTTTGTCGCGCATTTGTCGCACTCAGTATGGTAAAATAAAAAACATAAGGGGGATTTGTATAATGAAACTTGAGCATATCGCTATTTGGACGAACCGGCTTGAAACGCTGAAAAACTTTTATGTGCGGTACTTCGGGGCGGCTTCTAACGAAAAGTATATTTCTGAAAAAGAGTTTAAAGGCCGATTTGAGTCATACTTTTTAACCTTTGACGCAGGTGCGCGGCTTGAGCTCATGAGTTTGCCCGCCATTCCTCAAGGTGACAACGAGGATGGGTTTGAGTCTACTGGACTTACGCATATCGCTTTTTCTGTTGAAACACCAGCTCATCTGGACTTGTTGTACAAACAACTGAAGAACGATGGAGTAACGGTCGTCAGCGAACCACGCATGACGGGCGATGGTTACTATGAGACGTGCGTGCTGGACCCTGATGGGAACCGGGTGGAAATCACGGTAACGCCGTGATTGGGCTTTTGTGGATCGTAAATCTGATTTTAGATGAAGCATCGAAATACAGGGGGTAATTGATATTTTATGAGCAAAAATAATCGCAGGAGAAAAAAATCGAAAATCATTATCATCGCGGCAGTCTGCATTGTGATCGTATGCGCCGTTATTGTTTTTTATCCGGCAAGGGCAGCTGTCGCAAGGCATTCCATGACTCCGCTTGAAACACAGGAAGTTATA
>WRJV01000326.1 GCA_009778415.1 Clostridiales bacterium
AGGTTCCTGACTTTCATCATGTCGTCTTCCGAACGATGCGTGAGTTCTTCCACCGTGTTAATGGCTGCCCTCTTCAAGCAGTTAAAGGAGCGTACCGAAAGCTCCAGCTCTTCTATGGTCATTTCAAGCGCTTTTTCTTTCTGGTCTTCTTCTTTTTCCACCATGATTTCCATTGAATCGGTGCTGTCCGTCAGTTCGATGAACAGGTTCAGGTGTTCCTGCATTATTTTGGCGCCTATGGACACCCCTTCTTCCGGTGAAATGGAGCCGTCTGTCCATATCTCCAGAATAAGCTTGTCATAGTCAGTAACCTGCCCGACACGGGTATTCTCCACAGAGAAATTCACCTTGCGGACCGGCGTGAAAATCGAATCGATGGGAATTACCGCTATTGGCGTATTCTCGGTTTTGTTCTGCTCCGCCGAAACGTACCCTCTCCCTTTTGCGAAATTTATTTCCATGACGAGCGCAGCGTTTTCTTCAAGGGTTGCAATGTGCAGGTCCTGGTTGTATATGTCTATTTCCGCGTCGGCGCTGATGTCTGCCGCCGTAACGACTTTAGGGCCTACAACATTTATTATCGCCCGCTTGGTGTTCTCGCCGGTGATCTTGACTGCAAGCTGCTTGAGGTTCAAGATTATTTCGGTAACATCCTCTTTCACCCCCGGTATGGTTGAGAATTCATGGAGTATCCCGTCTATCTTAACTGATGTGACGGCCGCCCCCGGAAGCGAGCTAAGCAGTATCCTTCTGAGGCTGTTCCCAAGCGTCGTGCCGTAACCGCTTTCCAGAGGCTCCACAATAAATTTACCGTAGTTTTTGTCGCTTTCCGAATATATGCACTCAATTGTCGGCTTTTCGATTTCTATCACTCAAAACCCTCCTTATTCCCCTAGTTCGTGGTAGCTGCCTTACTTAGAATACAACTCAACGATCAAATGCTCAGCGATCGGCGTGTCGATGTCTTCCCTTGTGGGCATGGCGATTACCCTGCCTTCCAATTTGTCCACGTCTACGCTGACCCAAGCCGGCACGTTGATTGACATGTCCCTAATCTCTTTGAATTTGGGAGAATTTGTACTCTTTTCCTTAACTTTGACGACATCCCCCGCTTTCAGCATCGCTGACGGGATGTCGAGTTTCTTTCCGTTGACCGTGAAATGGCCATGGGTCACAAGCTGCCTGGCTTCTTTCCTAGACGACGCAAACCCCAGCCTGAACACGACGTTGTCAAGCCGCGTCTCCAGCATCACCAAGAGGTTTTCGCCTGTGATGCCTTTTTTCTTCGCGGCTTTTTCGAAAGTGTTCCGAAACTGCGTTTCCAGCAAGCCGTAAAACCTTTTGGCCTTCTGCTTTTCCCTAAGCTGGACGCCGTATTCGGAAATCTTTTTCCTGCCTTGGCCGTGCTGCCCGGGAGGGTAATTTCTCTTTTCCATCGCGCACTTTACGCTGTAGCACCTTTCGCCTTTGAGGAACAGCTTTTGGCCTTCCCTTCTGCACAACCTGCATGAAGCATCCCTGTATCTTGCCATGTTAAACTACCTCTCCTTTCTCACACTCTTCTTCTCTTAGGCGGCCTGCACCCATTATGCGGAATTGGCGTGATGTCCTTTATCATGCTGATTTCAAGGCCCGCCGTCTGAAGCGCCCTGATTGCGGCTTCCCGTCCGGACCCCGGCCCTTTCACATAAACTTCTACGGTTTTCAGACCATGCTCCATAGCCGCTTTCGAAGCTTCCTCCGCTGCCATCTGAGCCGCGAAAGGAGTCGATTTCCTTGAACCTTTAAATCCAAGCGCCCCTGCGCTTGACCACGACAGGGCGTTCCCTGAAAGGTCTGTAAGAGTGACAAGCGTATTGTTAAAGGTAGATTGAATATGTGCCTGGCCCTTTTCAATGTTCTTGCGCTCTCTTCTTTTTTTTCTCACAGTCTTTTTTACAGTTTTAGCCATCTTTTCAACCTCCTTACTTCTTCTTCTTTCTTCCTACAGTCTTCTTCGGGCCCTTGCGCGTCCTGGCGTTTGTCTTGGTGTTCTGCCCTCTGACAGGGAGCCCCCTTCTGTGCCGTATGCCCCTGTAGCAACCTATTTCCATCAGCCTCTTGATGTTGAGCGAGACCTCCCTTCTCAGGTCGCCCTCCACAACATAGTCCTGGTCTATTATTCTCCTGATCGCGCCGGCTTCCTCCTCCGACAGGTCCTTGACCCTGGTGTCAGGATTGATTCCGGCTTTTTCCAAAATAGCAGTGGCCGTGGGCCTTCCTATTCCGAAAATATAGGTCAGGCCAATTTCGATTCTTTTGTCCCTTGGTAAATCAACACCGGCTATACGAGCCATACTCTTTCCTCCTTTTCTATCAACCTTGTTTTTGTTTATGCTTTGGATTTTCACAAATAATCATGAGTTTTCCATTACGCTTTATGATCTTGCATTTTTCGCAAATCGGCTTAACCGCAGCTCTGACTTTCATCGCTGGCCCTCCTTCATTTATCTCTCCATGTAATCCTGCCCCGCGTGAGGTCATAGGGCGAGAGTTCTACCTTGACCCTGTCTCCGGGGAGGATGCGGATAAAGTTCATCCTTATCTTCCCCGAAATGTGCGCGAGCACTTCGTATCCGTTTTCAAGTTTCACAATAAACATCGCGTTAGGTTGGGCATCTACCACAGTGCCGAGTACCTCAATGCTGTCTTTCTTCGACATATCGTACACTCTCCTCTATTGCAAGGTAAGCAGCTCCGGCTCACCATCAGTGACAACAACCGTGTTTTCGTAATGCGCTGATAATTTCCCGTCTGCCGTCACAGCAGTCCAATTGTCCAGTTTTACTTCAATGTCAAAGCTCCCTTGGTTTATCATGGGCTCAATCGCAAATACCATGCCTTTGGCGATTCTGGGGCCTCTCCCCGGCTGCCCGTAATTTGGTATTTGGGGCTCTTCGTGCATCGCCCTGCCAATACCGTGCCCGACAAAATCCCTGACTGCAGAAAACCCTTCCTTTTCAACATGCCTTTGGATGGCATTTGAAATGTCGCTGAGCCTGCAGCCCGCATTGCAAAATTTTATCCCCTCGAAGAAGCTCTCCTCTGTAACCCTTATCAGGCGGCCGGCTTCTTCGTCTATTCTGCCGACTGCATATGTCCTGGCTGCGTCGCTTACGTACCCTCTGTGCGTCACGCCCACGTCCACGCTGACGATGTCCCCTTCTGACAACCGCCTCCCCTTGCGGGGAATGCCGTGGATGACTTCTTCGTTGACGGACACGCAGGCGGCGGCAGGGAAGCCGTTGTACCCTTTGAAAGTCGGGATCATGTGGTTTTTGAGTATCGTGTTTTCCACGAAAACGTTTATGTCCATCGTTGAAATCCCCGGCTTTATGACGTCCTTCAGCTCACGCAAAATGTATCCCGTGACTTTGCCTGATTCACGCATTATGTCAATTTCCCGCTCTGATTTGATTATGATCATCTTATGCCTCGATCGATTTTGTTATATCGGAAAACACGTTTTCAAGCCCTGTTGTCCCGTCGATATGGACGATGTTCCCCTTCTTTTCGTAGTATTCCACAAGAGGCTTGGTTTGCTGGTTGTACACTTCGATCCGGTTTGAAACCGTCTCCTCCGTGTCGTCCGTCCTTTGAAAAAGCTCTCCGCCGCATTCGTCGCATACGCCGTCCACTTTGGAAGGCATGCCCGTCACGTGGTACGTCGCGCCGCAGGACTTGCAGACCCTCCTTCCCGAAAGCCTGCGCACAAGTTCGTCTTTGCCCACGACTATGTCGATGACCAAATCGATCTTCCCGCCGGTGTCCTCAAAATGCCTTGAAAGCTCGTCGGCTTGGTGTACAGTCCTTGGGAACCCGTCAAGCAGGAACCCGCCGCCGCAGTCGCCTTCCCGCAGACGGGCTATGGCGATCCCGATGACTACTTCGTCCGGCACCAGCTCGCCTTTGTCCATGTACTCCTTGGCTTTTTTACCCAGTTCCGTCCCTTCCTTGATGTTCTTCCTGAAAATGTCTCCGGTCGAAATATGTGGGATGTTGTACTTATCCTTCAGTTTGACGGCCTGGGTGCCTTTCCCGGCGCCCGGAGGCCCAAGTAAAATCAAATTCAACATGGCATATCCTCCTGTAAACCTTTACTTTAAGAATCCTTCGTAGTTCCTCATCACCATCTGGTTCTCCAGCTGTTTCATGGTATCAAGGGCAACGCCGACGGCAATGAGCAGCGACGTGCCCCCAAACCGTATCCCAAGGCCGGTAAGGTGGTCTATGATCGTCGGCATCACGGCTATAATAGCAAGGAACACTGCGCCGACGAAAGTAATCCTTGTCATGACTTTGCTCAAATACTCAACTGTAGGCTTGCCCGGCCGGATGCCCGGTATAAAGCCCCCGTTTGCTTTCATGTTCCCTGCAACTTCCATGGGGTTGAAGGTGACCGACGTATAGAAGTACGTGAAAAACATGATGAGAATTGCGTTGAACGACGCGTAAATCCATGCACCGTACAGCCCTGACGGCGAAAACCATGTGGACATGAAGCTCGAAAAACCCGAATTGGGAAAGAAGTACGTGAGCGTCAGCGGGAACTGCAGCATCGACAGCGAAAAAATTACAGGGATGACGCCCGCCTGATTGACCTTGAGCGGGATGTGCGTCGACTGCCCTCCGTACATTTTCCTTCCGACTACCCTTTTTGCGTATTGGACAGGTATCCTCCTCTGCCCCTGCTGGATCACGATGATCCCGACTATTACAAACATGGCGAACAGGACAAACACGATGAGCGTGATGATGTTCACTTCGCCCGCAGCGTACTTGACGAGCCCTTTGTTTATCCCTCCAGGTATCCTTGCTACGATGCCGCTGAAAATTATCAGCGAAATGCCGTTGCCTATCCCGTTTTCGTTGATCTGCTCACCAAGCCACATCAGGAACGCAGTTCCTGCTGAAAGCGTCAAGACGATTACCGAAACCGAGAAGAAGTCGTCGTATCTCAAGGCGTTCCTGAAAAGCCCAACAGACATTCCGATAGCCTGTATAAAAGCCAGGATTACGGTAAGGTAACGGGTGTACTGCGCTATCTTCTTCTTGCCTTCCGTCCCTTCCTTGGCCAGCCTTTCCAGCGCCGGTATCGCGATAGTGAGCAGCTGCAATATGATTGACGCCGTAATGTAAGGCGTTATGCTCAGCGCGAATATCGTAAAGTTGCTGAACGCCCCTCCTGAAAAAATGTCAAACAGGTCAAACAGCGCGGCGCCCCCTTCGAAGAACCCTTGCAGGACCGCCCTGTCTATGCCAGGTACCGGGATACAGGCGCCAATCCTGAAAATGGTCAGCATTAGCAGCGTAAAAATTATCTTTTTTCGGATATCGCCTATTTTCCAAGCTTGTCCGATTGTCTTTAGCATACCCATATTAAATCACCTCTGCCTTTCCCCCGGCAGACTCGATTTTTTCAATTGCCGTTTTACTGAACTTCTGCGCCCTGACGGTCACTTTCTTTTCAATGGCGCCCTCGCCAAGGATTTTAACGCCGTCCCTGAGCTTTTTAACCATCCCGATTTCCTTCAGGAGGTCGGGCGTGACCACGCTCCCGTCATCAAACCTGTTCAAATCGCTGACGTTAAAAATATTGTATTCTTTTTTCCATATATTAGTAAATCCTCTTTTGGGGATTCTTCTGTAAAGGGGCATCTGGCCGCCTTCAAAACCAAGCCTGGTCCCGCCGCCGCTTCTTGAATTCTGGCCGTTCATGCCTCGCCCGCCAGTTTTGCCCTGGCCGCTTGCAGTGCCGCGCCCTCTTCGCTTGCGGTCTCTTGTCGACCCAGCCGGTGCCCTCAATTCATGCAACTTCATTCTTTCACACCTCCATTCCTACAGTTCTTCTACCGTTACTAAATGTGATACTTTTGACGCTGCACCTCTGGTTTGCGGTGTGTCCGGAAGCTCAACCGAATGATGCATCTTTCTGAGCCCCAGCGCTTTAACAACTCTTCTGTGTTTTTCGGAAGCCCCAATCACACTTTTTGTCAGGGTTATCCTAACCATTTTTGCCATTTGCGTCTTCCCCCTATCCTAAAACTTCTTCTCTTGTTTTGCCCCTGAGCCTGCTGATCTGTTCTACAGTCTTCAGGTTTCTGAGGCCTTCAAGCGCCGCGTAGGCCATGTTTCCGTTATTGTTCGACCCTATCGACTTTGCCCTCACGTCTTTGATCCCGGCTGATTCAAGCACAACGCGGACCGACGACCCTGCGATTACCCCGGTTCCGGGGGCTGCAGGCATTATCAGGACCTGCCCTGCGCCGAAAATGCCGAGAATCCTGTGTGGAACCGTCGTCCCCACTGTGGGGACAAAAATCAAATTCTTCTTTGCATCCTCTGTTGCTTTCCTTACGGCTTCCGGGATTTCCTGGGCCTTGCCAAGCCCGACGCCTACGTACCCTTCGCCGTTGCCTATGACCACAGTCACGCTGAAGCGCATGTTCCTCCCGCCTTTGACGGTTTTCGCAACGCGCCTGATGCTTACTATGGTTTCCTTCAAGTCCAGCTTGGATGCATCAATCATGTTTTGTCGCATTCCTTTTTCCTCCTGTTAGAATTTAAGGCCGGCTGCACGGGCGCCGTCAGCCAGCTCTTTTACTCTCCCGTGGTACAGAAACCCGCCTCTGTCAAAAGCCACTTTTTCTATCCCCTTTTCAAGGGCCCGCTTCGCTATTTCTTCGCCGACCGCTTTCGCAGCCTCCTTGTTCCCGCCGTGGGGCATCTTTGCCTTAAGCTCCTTGTCAAGGCTTGAAGCTGCTGCCAGCGTATTGCCGTGGGTGTCGTCGATGATTTGAACCGAAATGTTCTTCAGGCTCCTGTAGACGCACATCCTCGGTTTTTCAGGAGTTCCATAAAGGTTTTTCCTGACTCTTTCATGCCTTTTCTTGCGTTTGTCGTTCCTGCTGTCCTTTGCCATACCTACTTCACTCCTTTCTATTTTTTGCCTGTTTTTCCTTCTTTTCTGCGCACTGTCTCGCCTACATAGCGCACCCCTTTGCCCTTGTAAGGCTCAGGCTTCCTCCATGCCCTGATGTTGGCTGCGTAATTGCCGACGTCCGCTTTGTTGATGCCTCTGACAATTATCTCCGTCGGAGTCGTCACCTCGGTAGTTATCCCGTCCGGGTCCTCTAGCTCGACCGGATGGGAATACCCCAGGTTGATGACTAGCATCGTCCCTCTCTTTTCTGCCTTGTAGCCTACGCCTACAAGCTGCAGCTTCTTTTCATACCCGTTCGTCACGCCGGCCACCATGTTGTTTATAAGCGCCCTCGCAAGGCCATGCTGGGACCTTGAATTCTTGTCGTCCGCGCTTCTTGTAACCGATAGCACGCTGTCGTTTATTTCTACTTTTACTAATTTGCTGACCTGTTCCTGCAATTCTCCCTTTGGCCCTTTGACTTTGACTGTATTGCTTCCGTCAACGCTGACTTCCACGCCGGCAGGAAGGTTGACAGGCATCTTACCTATTCTTGACATTTCGTTTCCTCCTACCAAATGTAACAGATTACTTCTCCGCCTACGCCCAGCTTTCTTGCCTCTTTGTCGCTTATCACCCCGCTTGAAGTTGAAATTATTGCAATTCCAAGACCTCCCAGCACTCTCGGCACGTCGCTCGCTTTTGCGTAAACTTTAAGGCCGGGTTTGGATATTTTTTTGATGCCGCTAATGACCCTTTCTTTGTCGGTCCCGTATTTCATATGGACTCTGATAACCCCCTGCTTGTTGTCGCCAATAACATCATATCCCTGAATATACCCTTCTTCGGCTAATATTCCCGCGATTGATTTTTTCATTTTTGAAGCCGGGATGTCAACTGTCGGGTGCCCTACAGTATTGGCATTTCTGATTCTTGTTAGCATGTCTGCTATAGGATCTGTCATTGTCATTACAGTTGTCTCCTTTCTTGTGATATTTTTACCAGCTTGCTTTTTTCACGCCCGGAATTTCCCCTTTGTAGGCAAGCTCTCTGAAACAAACGCGGCATATTCCGTATTTTTTTAAAACTGAATGCGGCCTTCCGCAGATCCTGCACCTTGTATATGCGCGCGAAGGAAACTTCGGTTTCCTCTGCTGCTTAATCTTGAGAGATGTTTTTGCCATAATCCCCTCCTACTTCTCGAACGGCATGCCCAGCAGCGACAGAAGCGACGCCGCTTCCTCGTCTGTCTTTGCCGTAGTTGTGAATACTATGTTCATGCCTTTAATCTTGTCGACTTTATCATAATTGATTTCAGGGAATATCAGCTGCTCCTTGATGCCCATTGAGTAGTTGCCCCTTCCGTCAAACGAATTCTTGCTGACGCCTTTGAAGTCCCTCACCCTCGGAAGAGCGATGTTGAAAAACTTGTCCGCGAACTCATACATGTTGTCGCCTCTCAAAGTGACCTTGGCTCCCACAGGCATGCCCTGCCTGACCTTGAAATTGGCGATCGACTTCCTAGCCTTGGTCACGACCGGCCTTTGCCCTGTTATGAGCGAGATTTCCTCTACTGCCGTCTCCATCATTTTCGGGTTGTCCTTGGCTTCGCCAAGCCCCATGTTGATGGTGATCTTGTCCAGCTTTGGCACTTCCATAACGTTTTTGTACTGGAATTTGTCGATCAGCGCCTTAAAAGCTTCATTGTTGTATATTTCTCTTAACCTTGCCGCCAAAACCGTCTCCTCCTTTCTTAATCTATTATTGCGCCGGTTTTCTTTGCTACCCTGACCTTTTCACCATGGTCAATCGTATACCCGATCCTTGTCGGCGCATTTGCCTTCTTGTCAAAGTACATAACGTTTGACACATGGATTGGCCCTTCCTGGTGCTTGATCTCCGCCTTGACTTGCCGCGTTTGCTTTTGGTGCTTAGTCTGCATGTTAACGCCTTCGACTATGACCCTGTTGTCCTTCGGTATGGCCTTCAGGACTTTCCCTTTTTTGCCTTTGTCCTTGCCGGAAATCACCATAACTACATCGTTTTTCCTTATTTTCATCCCGTTACACCTCCTACAGAACTTCCGGCGCCAGCGATACGATCTTCATGAAGCTCTTTTCTCTAAGCTCCCTGGCTACAGGCCCGAAAATGCGCGTCCCAACAGGATTTTTGTCCTCTTTGATAATAACTGCTGCGTTCTGGTCGAACTTCACGTAACTGCCGTCAGGCCTCCTCGCGCCATGCTTGGTCCTGACGATGACGGCTTTGACCACTTCTCCCTTTTTGACTACGCCGCCCGGGGTCGCTTCTTTTACGGCACAGACAATGATGTCGCCTATGTTTGCGTACTTGCGGCTGGTGCCCCCAAGTATGCGGATGCACAAAAGCTCCTTCGCACCTGAATTGTCGGCAACCCTCAACCTGCTTTCTGTCTGAATCATAATTCGGCGCCTCCTTTACTTCACTTTTTCTACGATGTTGACAAGCCGCCACCTCTTGTCCTTTGACAGCGGCCTCGTCTCCATTATTCTTACTTTATCGCCAATATTGCATTCGTTGTTTTCATCGTGGGCCTTGAGCTTCTTCGTTCTCTTCACAGCTTTTCCATAAAGGGAATGTCTTACGAAGTCTTCGATTGCCACCACTACCGTCTTGTCCATTTTGTCGCTCACAACGACGCCGACCTTTGTCTTTCTCCTGTTTCTTTCAACTGTCATATTACACCCTCCTTTCCTCAGCCTTGAACGTTTTTGAGTTCGTTTTCTCTTATGATAGTTTTGACCCTAGCGATTTCTTTTTTAACCAACCTCATTTTGATGGGGTTTTCGAGCTGGCCTGTCACGTGCTGGAACCTCAAGTTGAACAATTCGTTTTTCTTTTTCTTGAGTTCGGCATTTAGCTCAGCTTCTGTCAATTCCCTCATTTTACTCAATTCCATTATGCTTCACCACCCACATCTTTCTTTTTTTCGCCATTCTCTTCGCCTTTAGCGACAAATTTACATTTTATAGGCAGTTTATGGGACGCAAGCCTCATGGCTTCTTTGGCTTTGTCTTCTGAAACTCCGTCTATTTCAAACATAACCCTTCCCGGTTTGACGACGGCTACCCAGTATTCGGGCGCTCCCTTGCCGGAACCCATACGCACTTCGGCGGGTTTTTTTGTAACCGATTTGTGGGGAAATATTTTGATGTATACCTTGCCGCCTCTCTTTATCGACCTTGTCATCGCAATCCTGGCGGATTCGATCTGGTTGGAGGTGATCCACCCGCATTCCTGCGCCACAAGGCCGTAAGCTCCGTAGGTAACCGTGTTGCCCTTTGTCGACACGCCCTTCATCCTGCCCCTGTGGACTCTTCTGCGTTTAACGCGTTTTGGCATCAACATCGCTGTCTCTCCTTTCTTACCCTCTGTCTATTGGTCAGTCTCGGCAGGAGCCGGGGCTGCTGCCTGAACTTGATCCGCTGATTGCGGTGAATCTTCTCTGGCTACCTGTGCAGGTGCGGTTTTTACCGTCTTTTTCATCCTCGGGTTGACCGCTTTCGGCAGCTCAGGCTTTCCGTCCCTCATGTCACGCCTGTCGCCGTCCCTGTCTCTTCTGGGCGGCCTGTCGCCGTCCCGGTTGTCCCTCCTGGGCGGCCTGTCGCCGTCCCTGTCCCTTCTGGGCGGCCTGTCGCCGTCCCTCCTCGGTTTCCTGTCGCCGTCCCTCCTCGGAGGCCTCCCCTCGGTTTTTTCGTCAGGGACTGCGCTTTGAAGCCCTTTGTCGAGTATCTCTCCGTGGTTTATCCATACCTTTACGCCGAGCCTCCCGTAGGTGGTGTCAGCCTCGCAAAAACCGTAGTCGATGTCTGCTCTGAGCGTGTGGAGAGGCACGTTGCCTTCGCTGTATTTTTCGCTCCTGGCGATTTCCGCGCCGCCGAGCCTTCCCGATACGAGGACCTTTATGCCCTTCGCTCCCGCTTTCATGGTCCTGCCGATGGCCTGCTTCATGGCCCTCCTGAAAGATATCCTCTTTTCGAGAGCCTGCGCTATGCTTTCTGCCGTCAGCTGGGCGTCGAGCTCCGGCCTTCTCACTTCAACTATGTTGATGAAGGTTGTCCTCTTAGTGAGATTTTCGATTTCCGCTTTGAGTTCATCGATGCCGCTGCCGGTGCGCCCGATCACCATGCCAGGCTTCGCGGTCATCACCGTAATCCTGATCTGGTTGTTTGCCTTCCGTTCGATCAGTATCCGCGACACTCCAGCTATGTAAAGCCTCTTTTTTATGAACTTTCTGACTTCGTTGTCTTCTATAAGGTAGTTTGCGAAATTTTTCGAATCTGCATACCACTTTGAATCCCAGTCCTTTATAATGCCCACCCTAAGACCGTGAGGGCTTACTTTCTGACCCATTCAATGAAACCTCCTATTCCTTGTTTTTTTCTTTAAGCGTTACGCCAACGTGGCTGCTTCTCTTCAATATCATCATTGCCCTGCCCTGTGCGCCGGCGCGCCACCTCTTCATTGTCGGTCCTTTGTGGGCATAGACTTCAGCTACGTATAAATCGTCAGGATTCAGGTCAAAGTTGTTTTCAGCGTTGGCGGCGGCTGACTTGACAACTTTTTCGACGATTACTGACCCTTTGCCCGGAGTGAATTTCAAAATCGTAAGCGCCTCTTTTAAGTCTTTGCCCCTTACTAGGTTTACGACCGGCTTGAGCTTAATAGGAGACATCCTTACATATTTAGCAACAGCTCTTGCTTCCATCTTTGTGTTCTCCTTCCCTTACTTTTTCTTGACTTTTGACGTTTTGTCCGCAGCATGGCCTCTGTAAGTCCTTGTTGGCGCAAATTCTCCAAGCCTGTGCCCCACCATGTCTTCTGTAATGTACACCGGAACATGTTTTTTGCCGTCGTGCACCGCTATCGTATGCCCCACCATTTGTGGGAATATCGTCGATGGCCGGGACCATGTCTTAATGACTTTCTTCTCGTTAGCCGCGTTCATCTCGTCTATGTGCCTGAGCAGCTTGGCGTTTACGAAAGGACCCTTTTTAAGCGATCTACCCATTATCTATGCTCCTTCCTATTTTTCTTTTCTGTTCTTGACAATATATTTGTTTGAGTCTTTGTTTTTCTTCCTGGTCTTGTACCCGAGCGCCGGCTTGCCCCACGGGGTGACCGGCCCTACCCGGCCAATTCCGGCTTTTCCTTCCCCTCCTCCGTGAGGGTGGTCGCACGGGTTCATTACGGAACCCCTCACCGTAGGCTTGATGCCCATGTGCCGCTTCCTTCCAGCCTTGCCTATCTTGATGTTCTCATGGTCGATGTTGCCGACCTCGCCCACCGTAGCCCTGCACTCGATCCTGACTTTCCTCACTTCTCCGGACGGGAGCCTGACCTGCGCGAAATTGCCTTCTTTCGCCATCAGCTGGGCGCCGTTCCCGGCAGAGCGCACCATCTGGCCGCCTTTGCCGATTTTGAGCTCTATGTTGTGTACAATGGTTCCGACCGGGATGTTCTGGAGCGGGAGCGCGTTCCCGATTTTTATGTCTGCGCCGGGCCCGGACTCGATTGTGTCACCGACCTTTAGTTTGTTTGGCGCCAGTATGTACCTCTTCTCGCCGTCTGCGTAAAATATAAGCGCTATGTTCGCCGACCTGTTGGGGTCGTATTCAATCGTCTTGACTTTGCCGGGGACACCGTCTTTGTTTCTCTTGAAGTCTATAATCCTGTACCTGTGCCTTGTGCCTCCCCCTCGGTGCCTTACCGTAATCACGCCTCTGTTGTTTCTGCCGGAATGCTTCTTCAGCGTCACGGTAAGGGATTTCTCGGGAGTCTTTGCCGTTATCTCCTCAAACGTTGATACAGTCATCCCTCGGAGGCCAGGTGTTGTTGGATTGTATTTTTTGATTCCCATCTCTTTCCCCCTCCTTTACAGGCCTTTGAAGAACTCGATTTCCTTACTCTTCGGCGTAAGTGTAACAATCGCTTTCTTCGAGCTTGAGGTCATTCCCACGGACCTCCCCATTTTCTTTACTTTGCCTTTCACGTTCATGATGTTCACTTTTTCGATTTCCACTCCGAAAATCTCTTCCAGCGCCAGCTTCACCTGCGTCTTGTTTGAGCCTTTAGCCACCTTGAACGTGTATTTCTTGTTTGCCGCGTCATCCATGCTCCGTTCAGAAATGACAGGCTTCAGTATTACGTCGTAAGGGGTCTTCATTATGAATACACCTCCTCAATTTTATTTATTGCGTCTTGAGTGACTATGAAACTCGTGTAATTTACGATTTCATAGACGTTCATCGTCGTCACTAAAGCGGTCCTTACCCCTTGGATGTTGGCCGCCGATCTTACCACGTTGTCGTCTTTTTCCGCCATGACAATGAGCGCTTTCTTTGCGGCTTTCACATTGTCCAGCAGTTTGACCATTTCCTTTGTCTTAATCTCTTCAAATGACAGCTTGTCAAGGACTATGATTTCGTTTTCTGCCACCTTTGAGGACAATGCCGACTTCATTGCAAGCCTTTTAACCTTCTTCGGCACCGAATATCTGTAATCCCTGGGCTTTGGCGCGAAAGCCACGCCGCCGCCAACCTGCGACGGGTCCGTCGAGCTTCCCTGCCTGTGCCGCCCGGTTCCCTTTTGCCTGAAAGGCTTTTTCCCTCCGCCTCTGACTTCGCCCCTGTTTTTGGCCGATTGCGTTCCCTGCCTTTGGTTTGCCAGATAGTTCACTACGACGGCATGCACGGCGTTTTCATTGGGGGCTATCCCGAATATTTCATCCTTAAGCTCTATTGACCCTGCTTCCTCGCCTGCCATGTTAAGCATTTTAACTGTTGCCATTTTGTACTTCCTCCTTTCCGAAACTTGTTCTCTATTTGCCTTGGCCCTTGACTGCGTACCGAATGCGCAGCAGCCCGCCTCTTTTCCCGGGCACCGCGCCCTTGACAAGCAGCAGGTTTCTCTCTTCAATAACTTTGACTAGGACCACGTTCTGAACCGTTACGGTTTCACGGCCCATTCTGCCTGGGCCCGCGTTCCCTTTAAAGACTCTGGAAGGGTAGGTGCCGGCGGCAAGTGCGCCTGCGAGCCTCTTGTGTTTTGAACCATGCGTCATAGGCCCTCTGTGGTGCCCGTGCCTCTTGATGTTGCCTTGGGTCCCCTTGCCTTTTGAAATGCCTGTTATGTCGAGCTTCTTCCCCTCTTCAAAAGCGGTAACGTTCAGCACTTGGCCCAGCTCGTAGCTTTCCCCGTCCTCTGGGGCGAACTCCGCCAAGTGCTTCTTGACGGCAACACCCGCCTTTTTAAAATGCCCGGTAAGCGGTTTGTTGATCCTCTGCGGTTTTGCGTCCTCAAACCCTATCTGCACTGCGTCGTAGCCGTCGGTCTCAACAGTCTTTATCTGTGTGACCTCGACAGGGCCCGCTTCAATGACCGTCACGGGGATCACTTCCCCTGCGTCCGTAAAGATTTGGGTCATACCGATTTTTTTTCCCAATAATGTCTTCATGTTCCTATCTCCTTCTTTCTTACAGCGGATTGCTTCAAAATTGAGCAATCATACTAAGGGGAGCACCCTTCGCAGGCCCGGCTGGGCCGCCTGTTTATAATTTGATCTCGATGTCCACGCCTGCCGGCAGGTCGAGCTTCATTAACGAGTCGACTGTCTTGTTGGTAGTGTTCGTTATGTCAATAAGCCTCTTGTGCGTCCTCTGCTCAAACTGCTCCCTGCTGTCTTTGTACTTGTGGACAGCCCGAAGTATCGTGACTATCTCTTTTTCTGTCGGAAGCGGTATAGGGCCGGCCACGTCTGCCCCGGTTTTCTTCGCCGTTTCTACAATTCTGGCTGCGGACTGGTCAAGAGCTTTGTGGTCGTAAGCTTTTAATTTAATCCTGATTTTTTGTTGTTCGCTCATTTTGGTTCCTCCTAAAAATTTTGTACATCTTCGCTATGCCTGTACAAGGGACTCTCTTTCCAGCTTTTTCAACGTGTCCAACACTTTCCCCAGATTTTCTGGTGCGCTTGCTTATTGATACACGTTGCCGTGTGTTCCTTTATTTTTTACACAAACAAAACTGGCGAATCCCTTCGCCCCCATCGTGTGGGAACAATTCTCGGTAGAAATTACCTGATAGCTCAGCAACTTCCTACGTCTTCGCCCTACGCAAGCTTTTGTAGTATAAACGAAATTGGAGAATAATGCAAGTACTTTTTGCAAAGTTTTAATAAATTTTTTCATTCAATTTTTCTGACATTTTCAATGTTTTATCAGCTGGAATATGCACACTGAACCGTGTGTTTTTTCCTTTCTCGAAAAATATATTTATTTTGTAGAAATTTATGATAAAATATACATAAAGGGGTTATGTCGGGCAAGGTTAATGAACTCATATATTTTGTTAACAGAAAGGAGTGCGCGCATGCCCCGCGCGCTGATATTTGATGAAAATCCGCTCAAAGAAAAACCAGCCAGCCGAAAACCAGCCAAATGAAGATTCATTAAGCGAAAGCCCGTTGCCGGAAGATACTGCGGAATTGTCAAAAAAGGAAGCAAAAAAGATAGCCAAGGAAGAAAAAAAGCTGGCGAAAAAGCAGAAGAAAGCGCAGAAAGCGCAGCAGGCGAAAGCAAAAAAGCCAGCCGCCAAACCAAAAGCAAAAGCCGCCGGCAAACCGAAGGAAAAAAAGCAGAAACCGCCAAAGCCGACAAAAGAAGAACAAGCGCAATCGAAGAAGGACCGGGCCATCGCTAAGAACCAGCGAAAAGCCGAAAAAATCCGCTCAAACGGTTTGCGGCGGGTAGAGAAGCTGCGCGTCAAAAGGGAACGCCAAGCAGAGAAGAAGCTGGCGAAGAAAGAACACCGCAAGGTCGAGAAGCAATTCAGGAAAGACCTCCGCACAGAGATAAAAACGGCAAAAAAGGACATACCAAAGAGCAATTTGCCAAAGATACTGATACCGCTTGGGCTGGTCCTGCTCCTTGCGGCTACGGCTTTATTCCTCGGCAGCCGGGGCATAGGGCCCCTGAAATCGGTGAAGCTTCCGAACCTGCCGGGGATTATAAAATCTGTCAAGCTGCCCGGCCTGCCAAAATTGCCGTCGATTGGTTCGGGTGGGGCCAAGGGCGCAGAAAACACCGTTGCCGACATGCTTTCCTCTTTTCAAGCCCTGGATTTTGAAAGCGCCGGAAAATATACGGACATGTCAGCCATTGCGATCCCGGGCCCATGCCTTGGAACGGAGTACATAGAGTTCATAAGCACCAAAGCGATAATGGACGCCACTTTTGGCAAGCTTGACTATAGCGTTGCATCAGAGGCAACCAAAATCACCGACGACGAATACGAAGTAGGCGCCGAAGTGACAGCGCTGAACTTCAAGCACCTGATGGCGCCTGTCGTCAGGGGGTACATGGCTTACAAATTGGAAATCGTAAAGTCGGGCGGGGAGCTAAGCCAAGCAGCGGCTGACGAGAAAATGACAGAATTGCTTTCAGAATACGCAGAGGACGCAGACGTGGGGACCGTAACCAGTGAAATAAACGTGAAAGTCCACCTCGTCGACAAAAACACTTGGGAGGTTGTGCCCGACTCTGACCTAATAGACGCCATTTTTGGCGGAGCGATAAGGGCATCCGGCGATTTCTTCTCCCCCGACCCGCCACTTGACGTGCCAGATGACGCGCCGGCTGACGCGTCGGCTGACGTGCCGGCTGATTCAAATACTGCCGATAAAGGCCCGTCAAGCCACTAACGCGGGCT
>WRJV01000327.1 GCA_009778415.1 Clostridiales bacterium
CGGCGTCGACCCAAGCGCAGGGTTTGGCGGCGCAGGGTTTGGCGGCGGCGCCGGCGGTTTTGAGGACATATTCGACATTTTCGGAGGCATGTTCGGAGGCGGATACAGCCAGTCGCGGCGCAGAAACGCTCCGATGAAAGGCCGCGACATGCAGAAAGGCGTCGTCATAACGTTTGAAGAGGCGGCGTTTGGCACAAAGAAGCAGGTAACGATAAACAAATTTGTCGAATGCGAAGCCTGCCACGGAAGCGGCGCAGCGGCAGGCAGCGCCAAGGTGACCTGCCCCAAGTGCGGAGGGACAGGAGAGATCAGGACAACGCAGAGAACGCCGTTTGGGCAGTTTCAAAGCGTTACCGGCTGCGACCGGTGCGAGGGCGTTGGCAAAATCGTCGAAACCCCTTGCTCCGAATGCGGAGGGACAGGCAAGGTCAGGAAAGACGTCACCATGTCCGTCGACATCCCCGGCGGAGTCGACAACGATTCGGTCATTTCGATCAAGGGCCAAGGCGAACCAGGGGTAAACGGGGGGCCGTTCGGCGACTTGTACATAGCGATTACCGTGAAGCCGCACAAGCTTTTCAAGCGCAAAGGCCAAGATTTGTGGCTCGAAATCCCTGTTTCGTTCGCACAGGCGGCGCTGGGCGACGAGCTGGTCGTTCCGACTCTCAGCGAGAAGGTGTCCTACACTATCCCTGCGGGAACTCAGCCGGAAACTGTTTTTAGGCTGAAAGGCAAAGGGATAAAGCCCGTCAGGGGCGGCAAAATGGGGGACTTGTACGTGAAAGTCATCTTGGAAGTGCCGGTCAGGCTCAACGCAAAACAGAAAAAACTCATTGAGGAGCTGGGGGAGGCGCTTACAAACGACAGTTACAACAAAAGGAAGACGTTTGCGGAGGTAATGAAGGAGTTGTTTAAATAAGGAGGCAAAATGATGTTGGAGATGATCGACGAGTATTCAAAAGCGCAGATTTTTTCTTCTGAAAGGGTTCTGCTCGGGAAAGCAGAAATAATACGCAAGTTTGAGGATAAAAAGATCCGTCTGAGGGTGCATGAAGAAGTTATGAATTTAATGTACACTTCATTCATCATTACTGTGTCCAGCGACGCTCACGGACTCGTCACGTACAAGGCGAACCTGCTGGAATTCAGGAGGGAATCCGAAGCCGACAAGACATACGACGTAATATGCGAACTTGTTGAAATGCTCGAAATAATACAGAGACGCGAGAACTTCAAGATCAAAGTGCTGCTTCCAACAACAATTTCTGTCTACGACAGCGCTAAAAGGCCAGTCCTTGACGGCGAGGGGAACCAAGTCAGGCTGCCCGCCGAAATCAGGGACATCAGCGCCTCGGGAGTGCTGGTGCAGACGCAAGCGGACCTTGCGGTCGGGCAGTTAATTGAATTCGTGTTCGACAAAGCCGGGCAGCCGTTCCTTCTGACCGCAGAAATCATTCGGCGCAAGGAGTACGAGAGCGGGCTTAAGGGGGTAGGCTGCAAATTCGTGGGCTTGCCCGTAGCGCACGAGGCTAGCATCAGGCGGTACATCTTCAAGCTGCAGCTGGCGAAAGTAAAGGAAAAATAGCCGCTAACGCGGGCGACAGCCCGCGTTAGTCCATAATTTACAGTCTATAATTTACGGTCCATAATTTACCAAAAAGGCCTCAGATTTTCAGGCATGTCGTCGTACATGCTGCCGGGAGGCGTAAACTCACCCGGTTCGGCACCGTTCTGCGGGTGGCTGTTCCATTCGTTGTAATCGGGCACGCCAGGCGAGCTTCCGGGCTGCGCCCCTTCTTCCTCATCTGGCTCTTCAGGTTCCTGCACGACTCCCCGCGTCTCCCAGTTGTATTGATATTCGGTGTTTTCGGGCACAGGGTACATCTCGGGGTCGGGGTTGTGGAGGAAGCAGAAAAGGTGCGGCACCTCGTATGCAATATCGCCCACGGCAGGGTCTGGGTAGTACGGCCGCTGAACGCCGAAAGAGGACGTAACCTCAGTGCAGAGCGGCGTCGCCAAGTAGCCTGTCTTCGTACAGATTCTGACGTAAGTATGGATGTTGTCTGTATCCGAAGGCTGGGTGCCTTTGATGAAATACTCGCTTCTTACAGTCCCCCTGGGATCCAGGTAGCTTATGTCGGTAGGCACTTTTCCGCTGATCGTGTCTATTGTGGCGCTTGTGACGTTTGCGGGGGCAGATGGGAAGGTCCCTGCCGGAATCCCGGCGCAGACCTGCTTCATTATCTTGCTCCAGAGCTTTGCAGCAGCCATACTGCCCGTACTGAGTTCGATGCTGACGTCGTTCCCAATCCATAGTGAAGCAGCATACTGGGGCGTAAGCCCGACAAACCAAGCGTCAAAATTGTCGGTAGTCGTGCCTGTTTTGCCCGCAACGGGTTGAACCCCTATAGCAGCTTGGCCCGCGATGCCCGAAGTCACGGTTGACCGGAGTATGTCAGTCATGATGAACGCTACGCCGGGGTCCATGGCTTGGTTTGTGACGGGGATGTTGTCCAGAATGATTTCGCCGTATTTGTTGGTCACCTTCGTGTACGATATGGGCTCAATGTACGCCCCTTGGTTTGCGAAAGTGCCGTAACCGCCCGCCATCTCCAGCGGTGATATGCCGTTCGTCATGCCACCAAGGGCAAGCGCAGCAGGGTTCATGTCGTTGGTCGGCCCAGAATCGACTATTGAGGTAATGCCCAATTTTTTCAGGAACTGGTAGGAGTATTCGTAGCCTATTTCATTAAAGACCTTAACCGCGCAGACGTTGACCGACTGTTCCACTGCCCTGCGCATCGTATGCAAGCCCCTGTAGCCCGCGTACCAGTTCTTGGGCCATGCACGGCCGCCGGAAATCAGCGGGGCGTCGTCGATCACGCTTGCAGCCGTCCAGTAGCTGCCGTACATGTTGCCGGCCGGCACCTCGCCGTCATCGCCATCTTCCCCGACTTCGTTTGCCTGATAGTTCTGCGAGCTTCCGCCCAGCATCGCATCGACGCCGGACTGGAGCGCAGGGCCGTACACGCCCATTGGCTTGATGGACGACCCCGGCTGCCTTGGGCTGCTGGCGCGGTTGAAGAGGAGCCTTCCTACGGTCTGCCTGCCGCCAACCATAGCCCTGATGTGCCCCGTGCTGTGGTCGGTTATCACCATAGCCGACTGGGGCTGGACTACTGCCTGCTTCAAGCTGTAGTTCAGGCTTGAAACAGTAAGGCTTTCGCCGGTCTGGGTGAAGAAATTCGGGTACTTGTCGAAAAACTGCCCGGAAATAATCGCGTTGCCCTCGTCGTCCCTGCTTTTGTACTCCTTGGGAATCGATATGTAGCCACCGCCGATGCTGTAAAACGTGCCGTCTTTTTCGAGGTATATGTTTTTGAACTCAATGCTGTAGTCCACGTTCCCCTGCGATTCGGTCCTGAATACGTTCAGGCGGCCATTGGCGAAAATTTTCAAGCCTCCGCCCGGCAGCCTCTCGTATTCGGAAGGCGCAAGGGTGAAGTTGCCTTCGTCATCGAAGTAATTGCTGTACTTATAGAGCAGAATATTGCCGTTTTGGCCTAATATGTTCCCTGCCTTGTCCTTTTTCAGGTTGGCTACTTTTGGGAAGTTGGCGTTGTCTGCGAACTCGGCTTCGATGATCTTCTGGGTAGCCGTGTTCAAAGTGGAATAAATCCGAAGCCCGTTGTTGTAAAGCCGCCTTTCTGCTTCGTCCTTGTCGTAGCCGTAGGTTTTCATCAGATCCTCGACAACTCTTTTCAGGACGTAATCCGAAAAATACGATGCATTGAATTCTTCAGTCGTGCTCTGGTACGGAGTGATGTGGTCCCTGATGTCGTCGGCAAGTGCAGCGTTGTACCGTGCTTCGTCGATGTAGCCCTGCTCCTTCATGAACCTCAGTATCAGGTTGCGGCGTTCTGCCGAGGCGTCGGTGTTGTACATGTACGTGGTTGTGCTGCCCCTGACCAGTATGTTGTCGTCGCCTTCCACTTCTGCTTCCTCGTCGCTTTCTACGGTGGCAGCTTCGTCGTTGGCGTATTCCTTGATGAGCGCGTATGCTGTAGGCTGCTGCGGTATTGCGGCAAGCGCCGCGCATTCGATCAGGGTCAGGTCAGCCACGTCCTTTGAAAAATAGGCTTGCGACGCAGCCTGTACGCCGCTGGACCTGAAACCCAGGAAAATCGTGTTCAGGTACGCTTCGACTATCTGTTTTTTGGTAAGCTGTTTTTCGATTACCAAGGTGTAATACGCCTCAACGACCTTCCGCTCAAGCGAACGGTCAAAGCGCCTGTCCGGTATGAACAAATTCCTTGCCAGCTGTTGCGTGATGGTGCTGGTGCCGCTTATCTTTCCACCTCCAAAAACGCTGTCCCTTATGGCCCCGACCATGCGAACCACGTTGAACCCGCTGTGCGTCCAGAAGGTCTTGTCCTCGATGGCGATGAATGCGTTGTACAAATCCTCCGGCATGTCGGCAAAGGCTATGTTTGTGCGCTTGCCGTCCCGGGAATTGTAAATGTTCTCGATTACCGCCCCGGAATCGTCGTACATGACCGAGTTTTCCGCAAGCATGGAGTATATGTTCTTCGGGTCTATCTCAGGCACGTCTTTAATTATCGTGTAAACATAGGCTGAAGCTCCTATTCCGCACAGCAAGAGCAGGCAAAACACGGCTATGATCAGCCTCTTGATTCTTATCCGGAACTTTTTCTTTTTTTTCTTTGCGCTCTTTTTTGCCATGTCTGTTTCCGCCTTGGGGGCGCTTCCCGCCTTTCGTTTTGGCACTATTTTCCGTAAAAGAACGTTCATCCATTTACCCGACTTTTCTTCCTCAAGCCGCTGTTGCCGCGTCTTTCGCCTTTGCTGGAGGGGCGTCAGCTTATCCGCATCTTCAAAATCGCCGGGTTTATATACTGAAGTTTTTTTGAATTCATCGCTCAACTTGTCAAATTCCGCGAAAATATCGTTTGGGTCGCTTGGTTTGCTGTGCTCTGACAAATTTATCACCTGCTTTGCTCGTATCATCTGTTGTGTTTTTGTAAAAACCGTTAATAATTATATCATATTTCGGGGCAATTATACACATATTTTAGTTTTGACGGATATTTAGCTTGATTTGTTCCATCGGATGAGGTAAAATATATCTATAATACTAATATATAACATATTAAATATATAATGTAAACGGAGAAGGGCTAGATGAGAAGAAAGATATGTTTGATAGCGGCGTCATTTGGGGCTGGCATTTTCGCAGGGTGGAGCTTTGGTTTTTTCAAACTGGCTGTCCTTGTGTCCGCCTGCGGCATAGCCGCCTACTTTGTCGTTAAATTCGGCAAGCTCGGCTATTATAAGAACGCAATTTTTGCGGTGCTGGTTTTTTTCATTGCAGGGGCTGCTTGCCTCGCTGTCCATGAACAGAAAAAAGACGGCATGGTGCCTTTAGCCGGACAGCCGGCCCAGGTCTATGGGGTGGTTTGTTCAATTGAAAAAAAAGGCGATGAAAGGTACCAGCTGGTAGTAAAGGCAGAAAAGGAAGGCTCGAAGGTGCTGGTCAACATCTACGGCGGTATCGAAACGGACGCAGCAAGCTTCTATGGCGACATTGCAGGAAGGCGTGTGCTGGTGCGCGGCGTACCCGAACTGCCTGCCGGCAGGCGGAACCCCGGGACGTTTGACTACAAGCTGTACTTGAAGGCGAAGGGCATAAACGTCGTGATGAACGTTAAGCCCGAAGATGTTGCGGTGGGCGGCGAGGTCGTGCGCCGGTTTACTAACGCCATATCAAACATCAGGTGCGGTTTTTCGCAAAAGGCGGTGGCTGCAATGAGCCCTGAAAACGCAGGGATTCTTGTGGGGATGCTTTTTGGGGACAAAAACATGATCGACGGCGATGTCTATGAGATGTTTCAAAAAAACGGGACGGCGCACGTCCTTGCCGTTAGCGGGCTTCACATTGGGGTCGTTTACGCTTTTCTCAGCAGGCTGCTCAGGTCGCGCAGGAATGTTTTTTTGAACCTGCTGCTCCTCGCAGCCCTGTTTGCTTATGCGGCTCTTGCAGCTTTTTCGCCCTCTGTATTGAGGGCAGGGGTCATGATAGCCCTTCACATACTGTCAAAGCTGCTCTGCATGAGGTACGACATGCTCAGCGCTGCCGCAGGCATTGCGTTTGCAATGATGTTGTTCAACCCGTTGGCCATATTTGAAACCGGCTTTCTGCTCTCCTTCCTCGCCATTCTCACCCTTGCCATAGTGTTTCCGGCTGCCCGGCGCATTTATGACAGCGGCCTGACGGCGGCGGCGGCGCTGCAGGTTGGGCTCGCGCCGGTAACGGCGTACCTTTTCAACTATTTCTCATTTGCGGCGCTGTTCATCAACATCCCCGTCATATTCATGGCGGGCATTATCATACCGGCCGGGGTGGCGCTTGTCCTTGTTTCCTACGTTCCGGGCCCGCTTTTTTCGGTTTTCGCAGGCATCATGGACGCCCTTTGCCAGATCATGTACAAGATGAACGAATTCACCTATGCTAAAGGCGGCATGTTCTGCAACGTGGTCAGCCCGCCGCTTTTTGCTGTGTTCGCATTTTACGGGCTGCTTTTTTTGGGGTGCTCCGAGATGGTTTGGATATGGTTCAAAAGGAAAGACCGCGTCAAGCCGGCGGTGCTGGCGTTTGCCGTGATCATTGCCTCGCTGGTTGCCGCCGCCCCCATGCAGGACGACTTCCGCCGGGCGCAGATGGTTTTTGTCGACGTAGGGCAGGGCGACTGCCTGCACATAAGGACGCCAAGCGGCAAAAACATATTGATAGACGGCGGGGGGAGCCAGAGCTTCGACGTCGGCAAAAAGGTGCTCATGCCCTACTTGCTGAAGAACGGGGTGAGCAAAATCGACATGGCATTCGTGACGCACCGCCACCTTGACCACTATGGCGGCATCGTCTCGCTGGCCAACAACTTCAATATTGGCAAACTATGCCTGTATGGGGCAAACGAGGCAATCGAAGACGAGATTGTGGCAGAGACCAGCCTCAAGGCCGGCCAGATATTGTATATGTCAAAGGGGCAGAGGGTAGCAGTGGACAGAGGTGTCTACATCGAAATCCTGTACCCCGAAAAAAAGCCGTATAAAGAATACGAAGAGCTTGCTTCTGACAGCGCCAACGAAAACGACATATGCCTTATCGTCAAGGTGGAATATTACGGGTTTTCAGCCATGATGACGGGCGACATCGACAAAGACGGCGAACGCAGTTTGATCGGCGCTTACGGAGGCATTGAAGGGGCGCTTTCCGCCGACCTGCTCAAAGTTGCCCACCACGGCAGCAGATACAGCAGTTCCGACGAATTCCTCGCTGCAGTCAGCCCAAAGTACGCTGTTTTCCAGGTAGGTAAAAACAATTTTGGGCACCCGACGGCAGAAGTCCTGGAGAAAATGGACAGCATAGGCGCACAGGTCTACAGGAACGACAAAATGGGCGCCATCGGGGTCTTCATAAAAAAAGAAGGCGGCGAGCCGGAAATAAAGACTGTTGTGCTGGAAAAATAAATTGCTACGTTGTATAATGAACAAATGGAGAAAGATCATGCATACAAAAGGATTCAAGCCGACATAAAAAGCGGCAGCATAAAGAACCCCCTGCTGCTTTACGGAAAAGAGCAGTACTTGGTCAAATGGTCTGTTGACGCCATCGTGAAAAAGTTCGTGAACGGCGGATACAGGGCGTTTGACTTTGTTCAAGTTGACGCCGAAAATTCGACTCTTGCGGAAATCATAGAAAACTGCGAGACACTCAGCGTCTTTTCGGAAAAGCGGGTTGTGTGCGTCTTTGGCTTCAAGCCGGTGGCTGGCGGGAAGCTCAAGGGTTTCCCGGAGCCCGATTTGAACCGGCTGGCCGAATACGTAAAGACAATCCCGGATTCCTGCATTTTGATCATCACATCCGACAAAGTGGACAAGAGGCTGAAGCTGTACAGGGAAATCGCGTCGTTTGGCGGTGCCTACGATTTTGAGCAGCTTGACGTAAAAACCCTCGGCGGCTTTATTGAAAAGCATTTTAAGGGCTTGGGGAAGAAGATAAAAAAAGAAACCGTCAGCGAGCTGGTTTCATACAGCGGATACTACCACAAAGAGTCGGACTACAGCCTTTTCAACCTCGATAACGACATAAAAAAAATAGCAGCCATAAGCGATGGCGAGGAAATACTGCCAGCCGACGTGGTTGAAGCCGTTTCAGCCGATGTGGAAACCGGCGTGTTCGAGCTGATCGACGCCATAGGCAGAAACCAGAAGGGCAGGGCGCTTCGGATTCTCCACAACATATTGGGCATGGGCGGGAAATTCTATTTCATTTTGGCGATTCTCGTTTCTCAGTTTGAAATAATCCTCGGGATCAAAGAGCTGTGGGACGAAGGGAAGCCGACATCTCAGATCTCCGGCATCCTGGGCGTGAACGAATACCGGGTAAAAAAGGCGGCAGAGGTTGCCCGGCTGTATTCTACCGGCCAGTTGAGGGAAGTGTTAAAAAAAGCGTACCAAGTGGAGTCCAATGCCAAAGCCGACATCATAGAGGGCGCCCTTGCGCTTGAAGTCTTGATTTCCGAGGTGTGAATATGGCGAAACAAATGAGAGCTGACCTGATGCTGGCTTTTGTTGCGCTCTGCTGGGGCTTCTCGTACTACATGGTCGATTTGTCCTTGACGGAACTGGGGCCTTTCACCTTAAACGCCATGCGCTTTCTGCTGGCGTTTGCAGCGGCAATGGCGGCTGCTTTCCAAAACTTGAAAAAAGTCGGCAAAAAAACCATGTTGTACAGCGCTGGCATCGGTGCGGTAGTTACCGTGGTGTACATCAACGCCAATTACGGGGTCATGTACACCAGCCTTTCAAACGCAGGGTTTTTGTGTGCGCTGGCGGTGGTTTTTACCCCTGCCCTTGATTTCGCGATCAGAAAGAACAAGCCGGGGAAAAAGCTGGCAGCCGTTGTGGTCATGAGCTGCGTCAGCATCGCCTTGCTTACGCTGAACGAAGAGTTGAAGCCGGCGCTTGGGGACCTTTTCTGCATCCTGTGCGCTTTTGCATCGTCTTTCCATCTGCTGATAACGGAATCCGCTGTCAGGAAAGAGGGGGTGAACGCGTTCCATTTGGGCGTGTACCAGCTTGCCTTCGTGGGGCTTTTCAATTCAATCGTTGCGGTTGCCGTTGAAAAGCCGCAGCTTCCGAGCTCGCTCGCAGTTTGGGGCGCGGTTCTGTTCTTGGCGGTGTTCTGCACAGGCCTTGCATTTATCGCCCTGACGGTTGCGCAGCAGTACACGACGGCTACGCATACGGGAGTGATATTTACCCTTGAACCGGTATTTGCCGGGTTTGTGGCGTTTTTCCTGGCAGGGGAAATCCTGCTCCCCCGCGCTTATTTCGGTGCAGCCCTTCTAATAGCAGGGATACTGATCATGGAGGTTGACACGAAGAGGCTGTTTTCATAATATGCCGCCTCCCAGTTCGAACAGCCGTTTTTCCTGCATCTCGAAAGCCAGGATGTCGTTTAGCTGCAAAAACACAGGCAGGTGGAGCACGTTGACGGGGTTCGTCATCCGCTTAGCCATATTTTTGGAAGAATAGAAGCTGCGCCTCAACATGCCGCAGCTTTCAGTGAGCTGCGAAGCTGTGAGGTTTTCCGAACAGTGAATCGCATCCCAGAAACGGTACGTTTCCGAGAGCCACCATTCGTCGTGAATGAGCCGGCCTTCGCTTTTCAGCTTGTCGTACATGTCGGTGCCGGGCATCGCGACAAGGGGGTCGAAGCTGGCTGCAAGGAACTTGTGCTTCATTGCAAACTCATATGCATCGATAAAACTGTCCAGCGTGTCTGCAGGATAGCCGAACATGAAATTCGCATAAATCATGATTCCGCGAGAATAGATTTTTTTTATGAGCCCGCTGCAGCCGTAATTGCCGTCAAACCTGATGATCATGGCAATGCATCCGCTCTTTGACATGAGTTTCAGCATCTCGTCGTCTTCGGCAATGCTCAGGCTAGCCCGGCAAATCCATTTTTTCTTCAGCGGCTTCAGCTTTTCCAAGAATTCTTTCAATTTCGCCTTGTTTTGCAGCGCTATGTCTCCCGTTATGAACAGCAGCTTCTCATTTGTGTCCTTGATCTCGTTTATTGTGCTGCTCATGATGTCGCCTGTTTCGAGTTCGGGGGCGCAAGACGTGTACAGAGAATGCATCGAGCAGAAACTGTAGTCGAAACTGCATCCTCGCCTCAGCTGGATTACGCTGATTCCAAGGTATTCTTTGCTGCTAAGGACGGATTTGTCCACGCGGGCGGACGGGAGCATGTATGAACTTGAGGAAATGTAACGCGCCTTTAGCGTGTTGCTCTGCAGGTCATCAACGACCTTGACCCAAACCGGCTCTGCATCGCCAATGATGACGCAGTCGGCGTAGACGCCCGCTTCGTCGGGGCAGGCGCTGGGGTGGAGCCCGAACATGATCGACTTGAGGTCGAGGTTGTACCTTTTGTATTTCCGAGAAAGCAGGTAGGCCCGTTTGGCCGAAAAAGTTTCAACGGCAAAACAAACCACGTCACTGTCAATGACGGAGGGCAGTATTTCCACATATTCATCATAAAATTCAACATCAATGCCTTTTGGCGTTAAACTAAAGAGTTTGATAAGTCCCAAAGGCCTCAGAGCATCTGCCATTTGAACCCCTGCAATGCTCGGTCGGATAAGGGTTATTTTCATTTGTTGCACACTATCCCCTTCTGAATGCAATTTCCCAATCTCAAAAAGTATATCACATTATTTCAAAAAATCAACAGGCAAGTTTGAATTATTTGGATAAATCCAAAAGCTCCCTTGCGCTTTCCATTGTCTTGCTTGTCGTATTTATTCCGCCCAGCAGGCGAGCTACCTCCATGACTCTTTCGCCGGCATCGAGCTCTGCCACCGTAGTGCAAGTCGTGCTGCCGTCCGAGCCCTTTTGTATCATGTAGTGGTGGCTGCCGTAGGCGGCAATCTGCGGCAGGTGGGTGATGCATATTACCTGATGGTTCTCGGCGATCTGCCGCAGCTTCTTGCCCACAGTGCTGGCGGCTATGCCGCTGATGCCGCTGTCTATCTCGTCGAACACCATCGAGCCGATTTCGTCGTAGTCGGCGATGATTTTCTTGAAGGCGAGCATGATCCTGGACATTTCGCCGCCGGAGGCAATCTTTGAAAGCGGTTTTAATGGCTCACCTTTGTTTGTGCTGATCAGGAACTCCACCCTGTCGATGCCGTTTGCGGTGCATGCGTTTTCTTCGGAGAAATCGATGGCTAGGGAAGAGTCGCTGAAATTCAGCTCTTTCAGTTCAGCGAGTATTTTCTGCTCAAGCTCGCAGGCGCTTTCCTTGCGCAGCGCAGAGAGTTTTGCCGAGGATACCTCAAGCCTTTCTTCGTGCTCCGCCAATGCCGCAGCGAGCTGCTTTTTTGCGCCGTCGGCGTTTTCGATGCCAGACAGCTGCTCCTCAAGCTGATCGGCGTGCCACAGCACTTTTTCCAATGTGCCGCCGTACTTCCTCTTGAGCGAGTCAAGGAGGTCGAGCCGCGCCATCGCATTGTCCAGGTCCTCCTGCGAAAAGGTTGTCCTGTCGCGGATGCCCCTGATTTCTCCGCACAGGTCTTCCAGCTTGTAGTAGGCGTCTTGGAATTCGCTTGCGGCTTGCGCAATCTTTGGCGAATACCCGCTTATCTCCTGAAGCAGGTTCAGGGATTTTTTGAGCCCGTCCAAGGCAGAGGGCGATTCCCCGTAGGAGACGGCATAGGCGCCAGACAGGTTTTGGTATATCTTTTCGCTGTTTGCCAGCAGAGCGATCCGCTCGGCAAGCTCGCTGTCCTCGTTTGGCACGGGCTTTGCTTTGCTGATCTCGTCCAGCTCGTAGCGCATGAATTCGCGCTTCCTCAAGCTGTCTTCCTGGTTTGACACGACTGCCGCGAGTTTTTTCTTCGTTTCCGCGTACCTGCTGAAATCCGATGCGACATCGCCTTTCAGCAGGGCGACGCTTTTGCCGTTGTACGAATCAAGAAGGTTTATGTGGTTCTCTGGGTTAAGGAGCGACTGGTGGTCGTACTGGCCGTGGATGTCCGCTATCCTTCTGCATAGGCTGGCGAGCTGCGCGAGGGTGACAATTTCCCCGTTTATCCTGCAAAGGTTCTTCCCAGCCGAGGATATTTCCCGCGTCGTAACCACTTCCTCGCCGTCAAGGGAGGAAACCAGCTGTATCACGGCCTTGGCCTTGCCGGTGCGGACAAACGAAGTGTCGGCCCTGCTCCCCAGCGCCAGGCTGACCGCTTCTATTACGATGGATTTCCCGGCGCCCGTCTCGCCGGTGATTATGTTGAGGCCGTCATGGAAATCAATTTCGACGTTTTCTATGAGGGCGAAATCCTTTATGCTGATGTGCGAAATCATCGAGCGCCTCCTGGTTCATCGACGTTGTTTCCTATGATATCATAAAATTAATGCTTTGTACACGAAAACCGTTATGGACAAACATATGTTTGTGTGGTAGAATTGTAAGGGAAATTGGAGGGGACATGAGAATACTGGGAATCGACCCCGGCTACGCTATTTTGGGGTACGGAGTCGTAGAGATGAAAGGGAACCATTTTGCCCATGTGGAGCACGGGGCTGTCACTACAGAGGCAAAAGAGGACATGACGGGCCGCCTAAAGCACATCTACAATTCGCTTATGTGCATCATCGCAAAGTTCGAGCCGGAAGTCGCGTCTGTCGAGGAGCTGTTTTTCAACACGAACAGCAAGACGGCGCTTCTTGTAGGGCAGGCGAGAGGGGTTGCGATACTTGCCTGCGCCAATTCGGGCCTGACAGTGTACGAGTACACCCCGCTCCAGATCAAGCAGGCGCTGGTGGGGTACGGCAGGGCAGAGAAAAACCAGGTCCAGGCGATGGTCAAGACTATTTTGAACCTGAGCGAAACTCCAAGGCCGGACGACGCTGCCGACGCGCTGGCTGCGGCGGTCTGCCACGGGCATTCGTCGGGGCATTTGCTAAAGATCAGATAATGTGGTATTTTATATAGGGGGAAATTCATGATTCATTTTATTAAGGGCCAGTTGGCGGCGAAATTCGACGGAGGCGTGGTGATCGAAGCGTCAGGCATCGGGTACGAGATATCCGTTCCGGACAATTCATCCGCGTACCATGCCAAGGACGGGGACCTGATAATGCTCTACACTGCCATGATCGTGCGCGAAGACGACGTGAGCCTCTACGGGTTTGCGGACAAGGAGTCCCTTCAGGTGTTCAGGAAGCTTCTGACGGTCAGCGGCGTAGGAGCCAAGGCTGCGGTTGCGGTGCTGTCGTGCATGCCCCTGCCCGACCTGAAAAAGGCGATCGTTTTTGAAGACGCTAAAGCCCTGACCATGGCCAACGGCGTCGGCAAAAAAACGGCCGAGCGGATCATCTTGGAATTGAAAGACAAGCTAGGGGGCATGGGGGGCGTTTCCGAGGCGGTGCAGGGAGCCGACAAGATTATGGCGACAGACGAAAAGGCTGAAGCCGTAAACGCATTGATTGCGCTGGGGTACACGAAGGGCGAGGCCTTGTCTGCCATGGTGAACGTTGCGGATTCAGGGCTGCGCACAGAAGAATACGTTAAGAAAGCGCTGAAACAGTTGTTTTAACTTAGAGGGCAGAGATGGGCGTAGAAGAGAGAATTACAGGAACCGGTTTGAAATACGAAGAGGAGGCGGCAGAGCTGTCGCTCAGGCCCCAGAGGCTCAGCGAGTACGTGGGGCAGAAAAACGCCACGGACAACCTTAAAATCTTCATCGAGGCAGCAAAAATAAGGCGCGAACCGCTGGACCACGTGCTGTTTTACGGCCCGCCCGGGCTAGGCAAGACGACGCTGGCGGGAATAATAGCCAACGAGCTTGGGGTAGAGATCAGGATCACTTCGGGCCCGGCTATCGAGCGCGCAGGGGACCTGGCTGCAATACTGACTAATTTAAACGAAAACGACGTCCTCTTCATTGACGAAATCCACCGGCTGAACCGCGCAGTCGAGGAGGTGCTCTATGCCGCCATGGAAGACTTCGCGCTTGACATCATAATAGGAAAGGGCCCTTCCGCAAGGTCCATAAGGATCGACCTAGCCAAGTTCACGCTGATAGGCGCCACCACAAGGGCAGGGAGCCTGTCTGCGCCGCTGCGGGACAGGTTCGGGATCGTCAGCAAGTTTGAGATGTACACAGTAGACGAGCTTGTCAGGATACTGCGTCGCTCTGCCGGCATACTGAGGATAGCCGCTGACGAAGCCTCCGTTCTGGAGATGGCCAAGCGGTCGAGGGGAACGCCCAGGGTCGCAAACCGCATTTTGAAAAGGGTGAGGGATTTCAGCCAAGTTGAAGGAAAGGGCAGCATTGACACCAGGATAACGGACAAGGCGCTTTTGGCGCTGGGGGTAGACGAGATGGGGCTTGAAAGCCTCGACAGGGACATTCTGAAGGTAATCATAGAAAGGTTCAAAGGCGGCCCCGTGGGCATCGACACCATTTCAGCCGCGCTGGGCGAAGAACGTGTCACCATCGAGGACGTGTACGAGCCTTACCTTATACAAGCCGGGTTCCTGCACCGCACGCAAAAGGGCAGAGTGGTTTCGGAGCAGGCTTACAAGCACTTGGGCATCACATTTTTGGACGAGCAAATGACTTTGTTGTAGGAGCGGGAAATGGGCAAGATTTTGGCAGTAATGTCGGCGGCGCTGCTTTGCGCACTTGTGTTTCTGGCCAGCTTCTCTTCTGCGGCGTCGCAGGGGCAGCGCAGCCAGTACGTAAACGTGGGGATAAGCTACGGGAGCGCGGCTGTTTCGTCGTGCATGGTTGCGGCAGAGGACGGGCTCATGCTGGTGCAGGCGGTTCCGGGCGGCATGGAAGAAGTTTTAAGGCTGCCGGAATGCAAGCAGCTGACTGTAAAAACGGAAAACAGAAATATTGTTGCCATAGACAGCCTCGGAGCAGTGGTGTATGAAGCTTTTGACTTGGGCACCTGCATCGCTTCGCTTTCCGCAGGCGAAGGCGGCGCTGTAAAATTCAACGGCAAACCCTTCAGGGGGGCACTGCGCTTTAGCCCCCTCGGCAATGGGGCTATGAACGTAGTCAACTACATCGAAATGGACGATTACCTGTGCGGCGTCATCGGCGCGGAAATGGGGCATGCAAGCCCAATAGAAGCTTTGAAAGCCCAAGCAGTGGCGGCCAGAAGCTTTGCCCTGTGCAATCTGGGCAAGCACAAGGAGGAAGGCTTTGATTTCTGCACCGGCGTACACTGTCAAGTTTACGAGGGGCAGGCAGGCGAACACGACAGGACAACCCAGGCTGTGGATGAAACCGCAGGGCTTGTGCTCACCTATGGCGGCAAGCCGGCTGCGGGCTATTTCTTCAAAAACAGCGGTGGGCACACCCAGTCCGGCGAAGAGGTCTGGGGCGGCGACGCGCCTTGGCTTGTTGGAGTGAAGGACGAGTACTCGCCAGATTGCGAATGGAGCTATTCCATGACTTTTCAGGAGATCAGGTCGAAGCTTGAAGCGGCGGGCTACAAGGTGGGCAAGGTGCAGAGCGTGTCTATTGTGGGCAGGAGCGCGTCGGGCGCGGCTGCACGGCTAGAAATCAAAGGGGCGTCGGGGACAGCAACCCTTGCGGGCGAAAACGTGAGAGCTGTCTTTGGCAGCGGAAACGTCAAATCCATGATGTTTTACTTGGGGGGCAGCGAAAACACCCAAACATCGGGCGCTTTGCCAAATCCGGCGCTGAGCGACGGGAAATCAGCCGTGTTTCCCAAGGGCAGCGACGACGTGTACGTGATCGGCGCAGACATGGCTGCAGAAAAAAAGAAGCTTTCTGAACTGTATGCCTTTGACTCCGGGTTGAGTTTCAAGCTGGCGGGCAGCAAGCAGGCCGAACCCCAAAAACTCGAGTCAGTGTCGAAGGAGCCCGTTGTTTTCAACGGGTCGGGCTACGGGCACGGTGTCGGTATGCCCCAAGACAGCGCAGTCGCCATGGCGGAGCAGGGATTTACTTACGAAGAAATCTTAAAATACTACTTCAAAAACATAAAAATACAGTGAAGGGCGCGGCTGATGCACATCGACGAATTCGACTACCGCCTCCCGAAAGGGCTGATAGCTCAGCAGCCTGCTGAAAAGCGGGACTGTTCAAGGCTTTTGGTGCTGGACAGGAAGACGGGGAAAATAGAGCACAGGCATTTTTTCGACGTAGTGGAGTATTTGAACAAAGGGGACTGCCTAGTGCTGAACAATTCAAAAGTGATCCCGGCCAGGCTTTTCGGCGTAAAGCGAAAGACCGGCGCCAGGCTTGAGTTCCTGCTGCTCAGGAGGCTTGACGCGGACGTATGGGAGGCCGCCGTGCGGCCCGGGAAGCGGCTAAAGGCAGGCGACACAGTGGATTTCGCCAGCGGCGGCGCGAAATTTGAAGCAGAAATAACAGGCAGCGGCGAAGACGGGGTCAGACGCGTGCATTTTTCCTATGACGGGGTTTTTCAAGAGAGGCTTGAAGAACTTGGGAAGATGCCGCTTCCGCCCTACATAAAAAGGGAAAGCTCGCCCGAGGACAGGAGCAGGTACCAGACTGTTTACTGCAAGGAGGAGGGCTCAGCGGCGGCACCGACGGCAGGGCTTCACTTTACGGAAGAGCTTTTGGGAAAGGCTCGCAGCGCAGGGGTAAAAACGGCTTTTCTGACGCTCCATGTGGGGATCGGCACGTTCAGGCCGGTGAAGTGCGAAAACATTGAAGACCATAAAATGCATTTTGAGGAATACGAAGTGACCGAGGAAAGCGCCGAAGAAATCAATCAAACGAAGGGCATCGGAGGGAAGCTGGT
>WRJV01000328.1 GCA_009778415.1 Clostridiales bacterium
AGAAGGCTGCTGTTGTGGGCGTACAGCGTCACAATCCCCCCGCCGTGGTCAATCATGACCATGTACCCGTAGCTGTCGTTCCAGCCTGCTTTCATGACGCTGCCGGCGTTTGCGGCGACCACCGTCGTGCCTGTAGGCGCCGCGATGTCTATTCCCGTGTGAAACTTCTTGGTCTTAAGGATAGGGTGCATCCTGTCCCCGAATTCAGAAGTTATCCTGGTGGCGCCGGGCACAGGCCATTTCATCGCTCCGCCGATGTATTCCTTGTCGCTCTGAAGCCTGATTATTTCAGCAACCAGCCTGTTTGCCTCTGCGGTCAGCCCGTCGATGTACTCTTCCAGCAGTTTGTTGTTCTCGGCGACCTCGGTCTTTTTTTCAGCAACTTGGTTTTGGTTTTGCTTCAAAGCCTCTTTTTTGCCGGCTTCCTTGTCTTTTTCAGCTTGCAGCTTTGCCTGGAGGTCCAGCAGGTACTGTTTCTGTGCATCCACTATGCGGTGCTGTTCCTCAAGGCTTTCGATGACCTCCCTGTCGCTCTCGTAAATCAGCTGTATCCTGTCCATGTTCGTCATGAAGTCGCTGATGCTGTCCGAACCGAGCAGGACGTCGATGACACTGATGTTGCCGCTCATGTACATCGCCCGAAGCCTCGCGTTCAGGTTGTCGTTCTGCTCGTCGAGCTGCGCTTCAAGGGCGTCAAGGTCTGCCAGTGCGACGTTGATCTCGCCTTGCGTTTGGTTGATGTCGTCCTTAAGAGCCTCAATCGAGACCTGAATGTCAATCATCTGGCTCTCCAACGACCTTATCTGGCTTAAAAGGTTCTTCTCTTCTGCCTTGCCCTTGTTCAGCTCTTTTTTGGATTCGCTGATTTTGCCCTGCACGTCGTTCAGCTGTTTCTTTTCGCTGCTCCCGGATGCAAGCCCAAGCGACGCAAACGACATGACAAGGACAAACATTAATGCATATGACAGTGCTCTCTTTAGCATGGTTGCCTTCCTCTCCTCACGCGGGCTATGCCCGCAAACCGAAAATACTATGTATCCAAAAATCTCCTCATGGATATTATGCTCCCGCAAGCCCCTATGCTCACGCCGAGGGCTATAAATATCCAGATCAGGTTGTACGACATGAATTCCATCGGCACCAGCCTGAACTTGAACATGTTGGTGATGTCTGACTGCACAAGCTCGATGACCTTGTAGTAAACAAGCGATATAACCCCGACTGACAGGCTCGCTGAAATCAGCCCGATTATTACGCCTTCCACGAGGAACGGGCCCCGTATGAACCAGTTTGTCGCCCCAATGTACTTCATGATGTTTATTTCTTCCGCCCTTGCGAACACTGTCAGCTTTATCGTGTTTGAAACCACCACAACGCTGATGATGATCAAAAAGCCCATTATGACTAAAGCGGCCATTTGTATGAAGTTCGTAACTTTCATGAGCTTTTCAACTGTGTCCCTGTAGTATTTGACCTCCAAAACCCCATTGAAGTTGGTCGCCCTTCTGACCACTTTGTCCGCGCCCACCAGATCTGAAAGCTTCACGACAACTCCGTCCGGCAGCGGATTTTTGGGGAGGGAATCCAAAAGGTACCCGTAATTGCCCCATTCGGTTTTCCACTGCTCAAGCGCATCGTCCTTCGGCAGGAACGTGGCTTCCTGGACTTCCTGCATGCTCCGCAGGGTGTCGATGATGTTTTCCACCTGCCACTCGGCGGTGTCGTCCTCCAGGTGTATCAGGACGGTGTCGTAACCCTCTTTGGCTTTTTCCATAGCCACGCCTATGTTCACAACGGTCACAAAGGACACGCCCAAGATAAGCAGCATCGCCATAATCGAAAAAACAGAAGCGAGGCTCATTGCCCTGTTCCTTACTACTTGCAAAAATGCCTGCTTCAAATTGTATCTAATGCTGTTCATCTGTGCAGAACGCTCCTATTGACATGTTCTTACGCCTCATAGCTGTCTCCGATCGCGTATGTTCCTATGTTGTCCCTAATGATCTTTCCGTTGTCTATCGCGATGACCCTCTTTCCCATCCTGTCGACGATGTCCTTTGCATGGGTCACCATCAATATCGTCGTGCCCCTGATGTTTATCTGCTCCAGCAGGCGCATTATCTCCCAAGCGGTTTCAGGGTCGAGGTTGCCGGTGGGCTCGTCTGCCATCAGGAACGTGGGGTTGTTCACGATGGCCCTCGCTATCGCGACCCTCTGCTGCTCCCCTGCCGAAAGCTCGTCCGGGTATTTGTAGGCCTTGTCGCTGATCCCGACCAGGCTCAGAACCTGCGGGACCTGCCTCCTTATCGCCCTCGGCCTCGCGTGGACTATCTCCATGGCAAACGCGACGTTCTCAAACACCGTCATCCTCGGCAGCAGCCTGAAATCCTGGAAAACAATGCCGATGCTCCTCCTGAGTTTTGGCACAAGCCTGTTGGACAATGTGGTGACTTCAGTGCCGTTGACCATGATGCTGCCCGAATCGGCGTCGATTTCCTTCAGGATAAGCTTGATGAGCGTCGACTTCCCCGCCCCGCTGGCGCCTACCAGAAAAACAAAATCGCCTCTTTCTATTTCAATGCTTACATTGTCGAGGCCGATGTTCGTTTTGTAGTGCTTTGTGACGTTAGTAAATCGTATCATTTTTTATCCTTTGCATAAAACCATACAACATTATACTATAAATTTACTGTTTTTAAAAGCTTCAAACCATTACAGATATATTACAATTACCTGCATCACAGTTCCAACTCTCTTTTGATTATTTTCTCCATGGCCTCCTTTACCCCGTCCCTTATGCCCGCAACCTCGTAAGGTATCCTGCAGTTGTACTGGGCGTTGTAGAAATGCTCTGCCGGCATAAGCGGTATTTTATAGTGCTCTTTTAGTTTGAGGAAATTCTGCAGGTCCCGCTTGTTGATTCCCGGATTGTGCTTGTTGACCACCCATATCACCTTCTTGCCCCGAAACTCAAGGCGCCTGACTTCCCTCATGAAGGGGTACCCTGCAATCATGCCGGAGGGCATCGGGTCGATGACAAATATCACGTAATCCATGTCGATAAGGTAATCCAAGGCGTTGCCCTGAGCCGATACGTCGCAGACGATCAAATCCCCTGAGACGTTGTTGATGAGCCGCACCATCTCAATAGGGGTCAGCTCTATCTCGTCCTTTGCGTCTTCTGGCGTAACAAGGCCCCAGTTGATCTGCTCGTCGGGGTTGCTCCTCCCCCTTATGTTGTTCCCGTTCTTAACCTCGCTGTAGAAGCGCACGAACTCCCTTGTCTTGAAGCGCTTGTCAAAACCAATGGCGTCATATGTCAAGGCGCCTGCCTTGCCGGCGCAGTCGCAGATTTCCAAAAACGTCACTTTCCTGCCATCCTTGTGGGACAGCATCTTCGCAAGCGTGGTCGCGACAAAGGTCGCCCCCGAGCCGCTGCTCATGCCGACCACTCCGATTTTCTGCTTTTCCGCAATATATGCCATCTCCGCAGCCGCGTCAGGCGTTTCTCTCATAAACATTCGTTCCATATATAGATATTAGCACAATTGTTATTATTTGTCAATATTGGTTTTGATTTGCTTAAGAAAAAAATCCGGGGAAACAGCTTGAACCTTGGAATTTGCGAAGTCGCTTAAATTGCGCGACACTATGTACTTTGACTTGGCCTTTGACGCGCATATGGCAATGAGCGCATCCTCGAAATCGTCTATCTTTGAATTCAACGCCTTAATGCAATCATTGTGGTCAACAGCCACGAAATTTACAAGCCTTGCAAGATCGCAGACTATTTTTCGTGATTCTTCCTTGGTGTGGGATTTTCTGACAAGGTAATAAATGTCCGTGACGCTGCTCGCAGTGACATTGGCGTTGATTTTTCCAGCGGCAGCAAGCATTATGATTTTCTCAGCAGCTTTGTTCCAGGGCTTGCGGCCCTCCAAGGCGTCGATGACGACGTTGGTGTCAATCATCACGTTCATAGCGTTCCTTTAGCCTTTCTGCCCTGATCTGTGCAACCGTCTTTTCGCTGTTTGGAATGACCCCGAACAGCGACTGCGCCAACTGAACCAGATCATCATTGTCACCGACGAGTTTTGCAACGCGTCTGCCATTTTTGGTTATGATGATGTCCTCTTGGGCAGCCATTTCAAGATAGTGGCCAAAGTTCATCTTGAAATCAGTCGATGTGACCTGCATAACAAACCTCCTTGTGTAGATTCTGTCCATATAACTAGATCATAACATAATCGAACATTACATTCAATATTAATCGAACATATTTTTGCGTTTTGTGCGATTTATATAAGATCTATTGCCGAATTATGAAAAAGTAGGCAACCCCAAGGTAATCCCTGGCGCAGTAGGCAGGCAAGAGGTAAAACGGCGTTGCGGCAGGCAGAAAGTCCGTGTCCATCCCTGCTCTTTCGGCAAATTTGCCTGCGCGGTAGCAGTGGAAGCTGTTCGTCACATAGGCGCTCGCATAAGCTTCCCCGCCAAACCAACCGTCAAGCAGCTTTTTAGATAGGCGGAAATTTTCCTCTGTGCTGGTAGATTTGTCTTCAAGCAGTACGCTGCCAGCGTCAACGCCGTGCTGGACCAAGTACTTCTTCATGGCAAAAGCTTCGGAAACAAGTTCGTCCCTGCCCTGCCCACCTGAGACGACAATCAAGACGCTTGGGTTTTCACTGTAATACTCTATGGCTTTGTCGAGCCTTTTCGCCAGAGTGAGGCTGACCGAATCGCCGTGTAGCCCTGCCCCCAGCACTATTATTGCGTCTTTTTCCCCATCCGGCACATGGGTTGAAACCACAGCCACAGATACGCAAAACCCGGCAAAGGTAGCGAGCATGAGGTAGAACCCAAACAGAACCGCCACCCTGGCAAACCTGGGAAATCCCCTCTTGCACTTAGTCAGGAGCCACTTCCTTGCAAATGCGTAAAAAACCATGACCGCGCCGACAAGCCCAATGAAATACGCCCCTTGGTTCTTCGGGAACACCAACAGGAAATATATAGAATACAGAATCAGGATGGCACCTGAAACGAACAGGATTTTGTTCAGTGTTTTTACTTTACGCATCAATACCTCGCAAATAGGCTGGAAAGGTCAGTCAAAAAACCAATAAGCAAGACAGCTTCTTCATAGATTTTCCTCTCCTGTAACCAATCATGCAAATATTTCATTATGATACAGAGAGGCGCAGCGAGTTGCCTCGCCGCGCCTATGTTTTGCAACCTTACTGGCCTTCGCCGAGCTGCGCAAGTAGCTCCGCTATCTGCGCGTCCTTGTCCGCAAGAGCCGCGTCCTTGTCCGCAAGAGCCGCGTCCTTGTCCGCAAGAGCCGCGTCCTTGTCCGCAAGAGCCGCGTCCTTGCCCGCGATGACTGCGTCCCTGTCCGCGATGACTGCGTCCTTGTCCGCAACGACTCCTCGCCACTTCTCGCGCTCAACCTCTGCCGCGTGGCGCAATGCCGCAGCTTCGTTGTGGCGCGCGAGCGAACGCAAACGCTCCATTTCCTTGAACTCGTCCGTAGCGGTTATGTGTCGATACGCCTGTATGGCCTGTTCCATCACCGGCACCCCCAAATCTTCAATTTTCCTTAGTTCTTCCTCGGTCTCCGCTTTGAAAAGCGTCAGCCACAGCTTCAGCTCGTCGCCTGCGTCAACAGCCTCCGGCAGTTTCGGCAATTCAAAATAATGCATGGCTTGTTTGTCCGTCAGCGAAGTGTGCCGCGTGACTTCAAGCGGCTGGTACTCAGAGTGGTACTCTGCGCAACTGAACAGCTTGAACGTGACTATGCTGACAACCACAGTTCGCGGAAGCGCTCTGTAGTCCTTGCCCTCCCCTAGCGCTGACGAATACTCGCGCGCCCAGTAGTACAGGGAGCGCTCCGGGTAGTCGCCTTCGTCGGCGACTTGTATTTCAAGGTCGACCCTCTGCCCGTCCACCGTCATGTTGATGTCAAGGCGGCAGAACTTGTCGCCCAGGCTCTCTGGCGGCATTTCGGGGTTTGTAATCTCAAATTGCCCTATGTCCTCAAGCCGAATGCCAAGCAACTCCGCAACTAGCCTCTTCAGCAAGTCGGGGTTTTTTACAAAGAGCAGTTTGAACAGTATGTCGTTCGTCATCTTGTATTTGAGTGTTGTCACAGAGGTACTCCTTTCCGCCTCAATTGGCGCACTCCCCTTCACCACGAATAATATCACAACCTCGGGCAAATTTCAATGGCAACTTTGACAGCTTTGCTCATCCTGTTTGCCGGCGGCAGGCGAACGTTTTTCGGAACATAAGCATCATAGCTGCCAATGCGAGAAGCGCCAAGCAAACATAAAGGCCTATTGCAACATCCGCACCAGTCTTGGGTATGCTGCTTTCGCCGCCCTCCGGCGGGTCAGTCCCGGCGCCCGGGTTCATGCTGTCCCCAAAGTTGAGGTTGTCGTCCTGATTTACCGCACTTGGCGGAGTTGCATCGCCTGTGGAGCCTGCTTCTTCTGGCGGCTCTGTTACAGCGGGCGGCCTTTTGCGGTCACCGCCGCCGGAGGACGTCGGCTGCTCGGGCGGCGTGGTTGAATACGTGTTTTCGAAGATGACAGTTCCGCTTTCGCCATAGTCCAAGTCCACGGAATACCCTGACGGATGGTTTACATAAAGATAGACTCCGCTGACGCTGCCGCCGCTTTCCGTTACCTTGTATGTCCCAGGCTCAAGATCGTGCATCGTGTGCTTGCCTGCCCCGAATTCTTCGTTGAAATCCCCGTACTTGACGGTTTCCTTGAATGAGTTGCCAACGCCTGTTACCGTGAACACGATGTCAGACGGGTACGCTTCCTCCTCTATGCCGCTGAACAACTTCTCTATCGTCAGGCTCGCGAGCTGTGGGTTGATCAGCATTGAATACTCGTTGGTGAAATCGACTTCAGCACTGCCTTCGTAATCCAACGTTACAGTTGGCAAACCACTTGGGTATACTTCGATGTCGTACCCTGGCAATGAGCCGTTCTCCTCCTGCACGGTGTACACGCCTGGCAGCAGGTCGTTGACTACGAACTGGCCGTCGATGAATTCATCGTAGCCAATGTACCGCAGGTAGCCGCCCGGGCCGCTTATTTTGAAGACCAGGTCAATGGGCATTCTCGTCAGCCCAGCCGGGGCAAATGCTTTTTTGAGCACCAGGGCCGCCCGCCGCTCATAAGTGTTTGTCATCTCTACCGTGACGTCTGCGCCTTCCCCTATGTAAAACGGAACCATGTTGTTGTCCGATACTGTAACCGTGCTGCTGTCCACCGTAGCAGAAAGCACCACGTCGTTGACGCACCCATAGGGATCGCTGCTGCTAACTGCGTTTTCTGCCCCGAATTCTGTTATAGTGTAATAGCCTTTTGGCAGAAGCTGCGGGTGCGGCAGGCCGTCGGGCCATCTCCCGTCATCGTTTGGCTGAATCGGGAACTCGATCAGGCCCCCATTGGCTTTTATGTAATGGCAATGCGTTATGTCGTAAAAAATCCTTTTTGTATGAGCCGGGTCCTCCCAGCCTTCCACGACGAAAGTGATGTCATGGCGGTCGTCTTGCCCGATGCTCCCTGCGTAGACTTTTTTTAGCGTCAGCGCCGCCGGGTCGGCTGGCTCGTAGGAATTGCGCAACCTTATTGTCACGTCTGAGCCAAAAACCAGCGGATCCAAAACAATCTGCACGTCGCAATCGCCGGGAAATGTGACCTTCGTATCGAATGTCACATTGTTGTCAGGATTTGGATCTGGCTGTGTCGGGTCGTCGTCTCTGTACGTGGGCCCGCTGGGAGGCTCTGACGTGCATGTGATGTCGTCAATCGTTATGGTGTTCTTATAGCCCGGCACGTTGCTTGTTTCCCTGATCGTAACAGGCGCGAAATACGGATGCATGCCTGCGCCGATCATGTAGCCGTGGCTCCCTGTAGTTACGTCAAAGTTGTCCGGCCAAAACCCGTTCACCTTTTCGCCTTTGCTGAACGCTACTTCAAAGTCGATCTTCATTTCCAGCGGGTCGAGGCCCGGCGCCTTTGAAACGTCGATGTCCTTAAAGATTGTCAGGTTCCCATAGCCTGTGCCTCCGAGGTAATAAAGGTTGAATATGTCCGCATCGCCCCAGACGCCGGCTGCATCGTCCCATGCTGGCTGGAAGTACAGGATGTTCATGTCATCCGGGCACGGTGCGGAATCGCCGGCTCCCGAAGCCCCGCGCTCATAAGGTTTGAACACGCCTCCGTCCAATGTGCCTTCCTTCACCGTGTACGTGATGAACGCAGCGTTGCCGTTTGCGTCCGCATCAAGCTCGAACTTGGGCAAATCAGCCCATGTTTGGACTGCATAGTAGTTGTCATTGGAACCCGATGGCACCGGAACCTTCTCGGCAGGGGCGCCCACAGCCGTCCCATTTGCGTAAAGCTGAAGATACTCGTTGTTTATATCCATTTTGTACGGTACACCGTCAAATTCGTAGTCGTTTCCGTCCCAAGCCTTGTTCGCCGTGACCTTGGTGAACGGCACCTCAAGCCGCCCGTTGTTGTCAAGGACGTGGTACTGGACCGGCACGCCGTTTATCCTATGGCTGGAATTTGCTACTACGTACCCCTTTGTCGCCGTTTTGTTCTCGCTTTTCAAAAGTGATGCCGCCGCTTCTTTTTTTACCGTGCCGACGCTGATGTACGGCGCACCCGCGCCTTTTTCAATTGCGGTTATGCTCTCGTCGACCTTTGCGTACTCCTCCAGGACGTACCCAGTGCTCGCGGCTTTGGCGTCAAAGCACGTGCTCCTCGTGTAATAGTCCCTGCCGGTAGTGTAGCTTCCTGTTTCCTGCACGTAGGATCCTCCGCTCAGATAATAAAGCGGCACAACCCCCGGTGTCCCTGCGCCGGCGTCTTCTTCGGTGTAAAAATAATACTGGTTCGTAAGCGCAGGCTGGAAGAACGCCATTGAAGCGTTTGCTTCTTCATTGAAGCTGTTCGTGTAGAAATAGTAGGCGTCTTTTCCGGCGGCCTTGTTGCCAGCCTTGTACAAAGCGTCGATTTCCGGCAAGGCGAGGCTGTCTGCCAGCCCAACAGAATATACGAAACGGATTGGAACCGATTCCTTGACCGTCACTTCCGTCACCGGCATCCCCGGGTCGTCGTTTTCGTGCTTTTCAGTCACTGTCCTCTGTGGGATCAGGCTCGCCGGGGTGTACCACCTCACCACCTGCTGCCCGGCGCTCAGATGGCGAACCAAATCGATTCCGTCGGAAAACACGCATTCAAAGTCGTCGTCTATAAGCGCAGTCACAACGTGGAACGCTATGTCAAGGAGGTCGGTGGGGGCGCCTGTAACTGGGTTGACGGTAGCGCCTTCTATCGTGTAGAGGTCTACGACGCACGTGGCGCCCGGCGGTTTTGCTGCAAGCCCGCCGCCCGCTGTAAAATAGCTGCCCAGATAGTTCCTTTGCGAGTCCGCATAGTATTTTATCCTGTTGCTGAAGTCCGATGGGCTGCTGTAATAAAGGCCGCCTCCAGCCTTGCCTGCCGCAACGCAGGAATTTATCAGGAGCAGGGCATCCGCCTCGCTCATCTTGTCGTCTTGGTGCTTGACCATGATTTTTGAGTACGTGTTCCTAGTCGCCGGGTTTGACGACGCGACGTCCCTAGCGAAGTTTTGGCCGCTGTAGAGGGTGTTGTTAAAAATTAGGCCCTTTAAGCTTTTAAATTCCATGTATTCACCGATAACGTCAGAAAAGACCAGGTATCCGTCAAAATCTGGGTCGTCTTCGTCGGCTTTGGTCGCGTAGCTTCCGTTTGACACTATCTGCTGCGCTATGTTCCTAAATGCGCCGGATATCTCGGCTACTGTCGTCGCCGGGAAGTAGCCGTCAGTGTAATCGTAGTTTTTCACGTAGCCGCCGCTGTTTTGCAGCTGCTTGGTTGCCCGCGCCGTAGAGCTGTTCCTGTTGAGCACCGGGTAAGTGACGCTGCCCGTGCCGGTAAGGGCGACGAAGCTGTCCAGCAGCGACTTCATGTTGTATGTCTTACCCGAAAGTGCCTGAACCACTTTATCCGCGTTCGTCTGCGGAGGCCCTGCCGTGCCTGCCGGGTCGAGCACGGCAGCGGCGTCATAGCCGCTCACGTCCAGCCCGATCGTGTAAAACCCTACCGATTTTTCTGTGTCTGCCGCCCCGTAGTACCAGTCGTGTACCCTCTGCTTGTAATACGACGCCGTAAGCACCGTGAGCATGTCGATGCCCAAGTCCACCCCTGCACCGTTGCCGCTGTCATGCCCCGCATCGCTGTCGAAAGCCACGCTGGGTGATACCGAAGTGTTCATCCCTGCAAGGGTGTAGTCCGTGTACCCCAAGGTGGGCTCCCCGTCAGTCAGGAGGATTATGTTCGGCTTGCGCTTTACAGTGTATTTGTTGCCTCTCCTGTCTGTCGCCGTGAAGTTCGTGTCGGAATTGCCAAGCAGTATCTTTGCGCCGGCGTAGATGCCGCGCTGGGTCGGAGTGCCGCCCCCTGCCGTAATCGTGCGGTTGGCAGCCACAAGCAGCGACGAATCCGGTATCTGCGAGCTGACTGTGACCTGGTTCGTCCCCTTTATCGAAAAGTACTTGCCGTCGTTTACAGTGTAATGGCCCAGCTTGAGCACGGGACAAATGTTCGAGCCGTTGATGCCGCCGACGACCTGCCCCCCAAATGCCACTACGGCTATCCTGTTGTTTTGGTTTGCGTCCATCAGTATCCCGATGGCTTCGTTTAAGGCGTCAACCATCACGTCGAGGCGGTTGCGCCCCGTGCTCCCGATGGTGTACATGTACATGCTTCCTGAAATGTCCAGCACAAAAACCGTGTCTGCCGGCTCTACTATGGTTTCGATCGTGTAGCCTTGGGAAAGGGCTGACAATGTGACTAAAAACTCGTCCTCTGCCGCCGCTATGCCGCTCACAGGCTTGCCTGCGGCGTCGAATATCTCTGCCCGGCTCGCATTGACGGTCTTGTCGGTCCATATACGGCCGTTCTCCAGAGTGGACTGCCCCATGTAATCGATTACATTTGAAGTGTCTGGGTCGGATATCTTGTTGTAGACCTCAGAAAACGGCTCGCCGTCGCCTGTTGCAGCGAATGCTCCCGCGAACTGGCACATAAGTAAAACAGCAAACAGCTGGCATAGCAGCTTTCTCAATTTGTTATTAATGCAGCACATAGCAAACCTCCGTTAGATTAAAATTCCAAACACGAATACTATACTATAATTCTACACCTTATTTTGCTTTTTTGCAATGGTTTGGGGAATGGCACATTAAGCTGGGAGCATTCTGCCACCATTCTGCCACCATTTTTGCGATATGCCTTGTATATAATTCAAATTTATGTTAGAATAATGTTTGATAATCTATGACTGCTCAAATTGTCCAAGCAATATTCTGTGGCGAAACGGAGATCAATATGGCGCCTCAAAAATATTACTCGATTGGTGAAGTCAGCAAGATCTGCCACATCTCAAAAAAAACACTCAGGTTCTACGACCAGATCGGTGTGATGTCCCCTGACAAAATCAACGTCGACAACCACTACAGGTTTTATGCGGAAAAGACGCTGCTGTCGGTGCCGGTCATCAAGTACTACAAACAGATGGGGTTCAGGCTTGACGAGATGGCCGGGTTCCTTGACGGCAATACGTATGAAGCGTGCGGGAAAAACTTCAGAAGGAAGATCGACGAACTCAGTGGGATGCAAAAGAAGATTGAAACCATGTACGTGTCAGTGAAAGACTGGTACAACTTGATTTTAGAGGCAGAAAACGTTATTGAAAACGGCGTGTGCGGAGTCGCTGCAAAGTACATCGAGGAAACCGACTACTGCTATATGGACCAAAGCTTTGACTACAATTTCATCGAGGCCATCATCAACATCGAATGGACCAACTACATAGAAAGCATCGGCAATGCGGCAACTGGCCCTGTCATCATCCTTTTCCCCTCTTTCCGTGACAGGATGCGTGGGAAATGCAACCAGATAAGGATCATGCAAAAGACGATTTTGGAATGCAGCAAAAGCCAAACCATGAAATTCGGCGGGTACATGGCGGCGACCTGCTACCATGTCGGGCCTCATGAATCGTTGCCGGCTGCTTACGAAAAAATACTGGGTTGGGCAAACGACCACGGGTACGACTGCATCGGAGAATCGTATGAAAGGTATGTCACGGACTATTGGACCACCAGGGAAAGCGATCAGTTCGTGACGGAGGTTATCGCTAGGATAGCGAAACAAAAGTGACCCTCGCTCCTGCGCCGCCTCGCTACATGACAAAAAAGGGGCTGTATGCTGTAATGGCGCAGCCCCTTTCACCGTACGCGAATGTTATTTTTCCGCAGCCTTGCCTGCCGGAAGGATCGCCTCGACCTCTGAATGCGGCCGTGGGATTACGTGAACCGAGATGAGCTCGCCGACGCGCTGCGCCGCCGCCGCCCCCGCTTCAGTTGCGGCTTTTACCGCCCCAACGTCGCCTCTGACCATTACCGTGACAAGGCCGCCTCCCACGTGCTCCTTGCCTATCAAATATACGTTTGCCGCCTTAACCATAGCGTCTGCCGCTTCAATGGAGCCAATCAAGCCCTTTGTTTCGACCATCCCCAATGCGTCATCGTATTTAGCCATTTTACTTCCCTCCTACAATTATAATTTTTAACAATGAATTTAAGCCCATTGCATTTGCTTCTTCGGTGTCGATATGGCACTCCAATGCTGAATTGCCGTTTGCCCGTATTGCGACGTTGCTCAATGTGCCGCCTCGCGGGCTGTCTGCCTCAATGCTCACCACCTGCCCGTCGCACACGCCGAAACGCCTTGCGTCTTCAAGCGTCATGTGAATGTGCCTCTGGGCGACAATCACCCCTTCACTCGCCTGCACGGCGCCTTTCGGGCCAACAAGCGTAATCCCCGGCGTCCCGCTCAAATCCCCAGACAGCCTTACAGCGGACGGTACGCCAAGCTTGAAACAGTCCCCTGCAAGTATTTCAACTTGAGTCTGGCTGCGGACCGGCCCCAGTACCCTGACGTTTTCAATCACGCCTTTCGGGCCGCAAACCGTCACTGTTTCCTTGCATGCGAACTGTCCAGGCTGCGACAGGTCTTTTGTCTTCGTCAACTGGCAGCCTGCTCCAAACAAGGTTTCCATGTCGCTTTGGGAAAGGTGCAGGTGGCGGTTTGAAACGCCCACCGGAATCTCATATGAATCCTTTTTAGCCTCCGCTTTGGCCTGGCTCGACTGAAGGGCCTCCATCAGAAGCTTGAATACGGCTTCATACTTAGTATCCATTTTGCTTATCCCCCTTTATCGCGTTTGCCAGCTCGACAATCATCTTGACCAGCTGCTCCGCGCTCAAGTCTTCCAAGTTCGCCTGCTGCCCCGCTTCTGCCCCAATGCCGGCGGCTGCCGTGCTGCAACCGCAAGGGCAAAAGCTGCTGGCCAATTTAGTGCAGTCTACAAGCCCGTAAGCCACCCGTTTGATGTTGATCAGGTTCATTGGGCCAACGTTGTCGGAACTTGAACTGCCCCCCCAAGTGCCGCAGCCCAGCGTGAACGACGGCAAAAGCCCGGTGCTCGCCCCGGTTCCGCCTTGGCTGCTTCCGGTGTTGACTAGGATTCGAGATGCGGGTTTCGCAGAGAATTTCATGACGATGTCCTTGTCTTCCGTGTGCAAGCTCAACGTGTGGCCTATCCCGTTCTGCAGCAGCTTTATCGCAAGCTCACAGGCCTCTTCCCAGTCTTTCACCTTATAGAACGCCAGCACGGTGGTGAGCTTTTCATAGGAGAGCGGGTCGTCCTCCCCAACTCCGTTCTGCCTTCCTATCAAAACCTTTGTGCCGTCTGGAATGGGAAAACCCGCCGCAGACGCAATCACGTGGGCAGACCTCCCCACAAACCTGGCGTTCATGTTGTGCCCGTTTTTGAACAATAACTTGCAGACCTTGTCTGTCTCCTCCGGCGTCATGAAGTACCCGCCTTGCTTCAGAAGCTCTGCTACAACTTGGTCGTGGTTGCATTCTTCAACGATGATCGATTGTTCCGATGCGCAAATCGTCCCGTTGTCGAAGGTCTTGCTGGCTATAATGTTTTCAACTGCCTTTTGAACATTCGCTGTCCTTTCGATGTAGGCCGGCGAATTCCCTGCACCGACGCCAAGGGCAGGCTTGCCTGCGCTGTACGACGCCCTCACCATGCCCGGGCCTCCTGTGGCGATGATCATTTTGACGCCGCTGCTTGCCATGAGTTCTTCAGTTGCTTGCGCAGAAGGCATCGACATGCAGCAGATGACATTTGCCGGCGCCCCTGCTTCCACAGCAGCTTTCTGCATGATGTTCGCCGCTTTCAAGGTGCATTTGGCAGCCGACGGGTGCGGGGAAAATATGATTGCGTTGCGTGATTTAATCGAAATCATCGATTTGAAGATAGCCGTTGACGTTGGGTTAGTCGACGGAACGATGCCCATCAAAAGGCCGATCGGTTCCGCTATGTCCATAACCCTTCTTGCTTCGTCTTCGTTGATGACGCCGATTGTCTTCATGTCTTTGATTGCTTCGTACACGAGCGTAGAAGCCATGTGGTTCTTGAACGTTTTGTCCTCCACCTTGCCAAATCCTGTCTCTTCAACTGCCATCTTTGCCAGTTCTACAGCGTTCTCCTCTGCCGCTTTGACCATGTTGCGTAAAATCCGGTCGATTTTTTCCGCAGAAAACGTAGAGATTTGCCCTGCCGCAGTTTGCCCAAGCCTGACAAGGTCCCTAGCTTCCTGCACCGATCGCAAATCATAGTCCATATTGCTCATTGGTTCACCTCCTTAACCCACTATTTTATCGTTTTTCCTTTTATTAAGTAGTATTTCTCAAACTCTGCCAGGAGCGTCTCCTTGTTGGCTTCTGATATTGCACGGCCTGCAATGCCGAAGCCATCGCATTTCCGAGCCATGCTTCTCAGTTCCGGCACTTTGCATTTCTTCAAGTAGTCTTTTGCGCTTTCTATCCCGGATTCCCGAGCAAGCTTGTCAAAGCCGCCTATTGTCGCCGTTGCGCCGCTTTCTGCGCAACCTGGTGCCACAAGCCATTCCAAGTCCGGCACCGGGCGCGGGATGACATGTGTCGATACCAGAAAGCCTGCGCCTATCCGCCCCACCGCTGCTGCGCCTGCGTCAACCGATGCGCTTGCAGCTGCGGTTTCGCCCATGACGATGACCGTGACAAGGCCGCCGCCTGTCAGCGTTTTGCTTACCAGCTTGACCTCTGCCGCCTTTAGCATCGCATCTGCGCTTTCAACAGCAGCAAGGAGGCCTTTCGTTTCAATCAAACCAAGCGCCTGCATTCACTCGCCTCCTTTCAAAACGTCGCATAAAACACCTTTACCTTGTTCGGGGCGCCCCAATTCACCTGAACCCCCTTCGGGGCATAGAGCGAATCCCCAGGGTACGCAGTGAAGGTTTTGCCGTCTATAGTCACTGTCAGCGTCCCTTCAACGATGTAGTATATCTCCTCGCATGTAACGTTCCAGTCGAAATTGCACCTCTCAATCGTCATAAACCCCGCGTTCATCGACGAACGGTCGCCGCTCCCGATCAATTCCTGGCAGAACACCTTGTTGCTTGAGTTCCCGGTATCCAGTGCGTCAAGTTTTACAGAATCCCCTCTCACCAGTTTGAACCCGGCGGGGTGGTGTTCGGACAAGTACGGCATCTTCGCTTGCGAGCCGTCAAAAATGCCTTGCAGCATCCCCCTTGACGCCATCGCCCTAAGCGCATTGTAGATCAATTCGCTGTCCACCTGGCCGTCTTGGCACCCCTGCTGCTTTTGGCGGTTTTCGGCAATCGCCACGCCGAGTGCGCTTGCGGCGTCTTTGGCCATCGGGGTTATGATCGTGTCCCGGTCAGTGAAGACTGTCTTTTGCCCTTGCTTCGCCGCAGCTTCAACATCTTTCGCGCAAATCAGCTTTTTCACAATTTCACGCCCTTTCATCTTTTGTACACATTGTATACATTATAGCAAAGAAGCAATTAGGCCTTCAGCCGGCGCAGGAATCACTTCCGCGTTGACAAGCAGCCCTTTTTCTTCCGCAATGGCTTTTCCGGCGTCCGTGCCTGTTTCAACTGCCGCAACATCGCCCGTATAGGTGAAGTACGCCCTTCCCCCAAGCCCGTTGCCCAGCCGCAGTTCGATTGGCTGCAGTTCAGCGGCTTTCAAAATGGCGTCGGCTGCTATAATTGTGGTTGCCAGCGAGAACGATTCGATTATGCCCACAGCCTGCATCTCGTCCGGCATCGTTGCGCCTGTAATAGCCGGGAAAACCCCTTGGTGGACGTTTGGAATCACTATGGAATCCACAAAATACTCCTCCGCGAATTCCTCGCCAACCCTGACAGAATCGGCAACCGACGCCACATCCCCATGCACTATTACGATGTACTTGCCGGGGCAGACGGAGGATGCCGTGAAAATTTCAACCTCCGAAATCTTAACCATCTGGTCTGCCGTAAAAATGCCGCGCGCTATGCTTGAAAACTCAACCATTCCTATCGCAGCTTCCATGTTAATCCCTCCTTATCGTAATGCATTCGCCTGACACTTCCGCAACCACCCCTGTTATGCTCGCGTGAATTGCAGCCCCAAGGCTGCCCTTTGGCACCTCCCCTATCTTTTGCCCCGCAAGTACGCGCTCGCCTGGCGACACGACAGGGGATGCAGGTGCGCCCAAGTGCTGCTTCGTAGATATGCAAACCTGTGCAGGCTCTGCCCCAATCTCAGTTATTGGTGCAGGCTTGTCGAATTTCTTTAGCCCGAGCCTCATTATCAGCCTCTTGGTCGGCAGCATGCGGTATTCCCGCGCGCCCCGAGGCTCGAACTTGTCTTGATTCCGCACATACTGAACATGCTGCTGCGCCAGCCGGTCTTTGAAATAGACGTTTGCCGCTCTCGGGTAAAGCCCTGCCGGGCA
>WRJV01000329.1 GCA_009778415.1 Clostridiales bacterium
GTTGGCAGTTGTTGGAGTATGAAGATTGATGGCTGTATAACAGCGATAACACGAATCGGAGTTGACCGTGATGGAATATATGAGTGCCCAGGATGCTGCAGAGAGATGGGGCATATCTGACCGGCGCGTACGCGTGCTGTGCAGCGAAGGTAAAATCCCCGGTGCGTATAAAGATGGGAAATCCTATCAGATCCCTGCCGATGTGGAAAAACCCGCAGACCGAAGGGAGCGCACCGTCGAACCGGGAAATGATAAGCGTTACCTGAAATGGGAAAATGAGATCGTCGGCGTGATCAGTAAAAACAACGCCGTCTCTTTCACCGCGCCCGAATTCAATGAAGTGGTTACCCTTTATACACAGGGACGGATCAAATGGACTCCTGAGGAGTTCAACGAGTTCCTGGCTGAGCGTGTGGTCAGCCAGGATCGACGGGACATCGAGCGCATCCTGTTCCGCATGGGGCTATCCCAGTACGACGTGCCGCGCATCGCCGAAGTCACGCGCGGAATCCACCCGAAAGACCTGCTCTGGATAGCGCGGACGAAAAGTGAACGGATGGACTCAGCCATGACCGACGTCTTCACTTCGGTGTTCCGTCAGCGGATCGACTTGGTCGGAGACAGCATAGACACGCCGGAAGGATATAACATCAAACGCTACGGCGTTCACAACGGGAAATATGGCATATACAAGCGACGCATCAGCCCGTTGCACACCGATGTGGAGTCGGAGGTCGCCGTCAGCTTGCTGGCAGATAAGCTGGGTGTGCCTGTCTGCCCGGCGATACGTATCGATAAGGATACGGTGTTCTCCACATTCCTGTATGACTTCTCGAAGGAATACATTGTCCACTTCCGCCGTCTCTTCGACGGCGCGCGCTCTGACAATGAGTATCGGAACCTAGTTGACGTCCGGCTCCAGTACCGGGACGATGTCGCCCGCATGATCCTGCTCGACTTCATCACGCGGCAGGACGATCGGCATCTGTCCAATATGGCCATCAAGGTCGGCAATGGCGGCGAGTCCTTTTACGCGCTTTATGATAACGGCCGCAGCCTTTTTTATGAGGATACCGGGGAGATGGTGCGCGACGCGGTGAGCGATCCCGCCAAGTATGCCACCAGCTTCGGTTACTCGGGGACATACTGGGATTATTCGCGGGAGATCGCAGCGGAACGCGGCAATCTGGAGGGGCTTCTAAACCTCAACATATCCGGGGATGATGTCAGCGCCATACTCACCGAGGCAGGATTTACAGGCTACCGCTTTAGCGGCGCGTTGGAATGGATCATGAAGACGTTGGAAATGGTCCAGGGTTTGTCGGAAGGCCGCCTATGATCTATGCGCCCGCCCGTTCGGCGGGCTTGGGCCGTCTCGCAGAAAACGCCACGCAGGGGCGTTTTGCTTTTGCTCGACGCCCTTTCGGGTTCGATTCCCAAGTAAAAACGCCGCCCCTCGGCGGCGCTTTTGTTTGATGGAGCGGGTGAAGGGAATCGAACCCTCGCCTTAAGCTTGGGAAGCTCACGTTCTGCCATTGAACTACACCCGCATGCGACATACTAACGCGGTGGTTAGTGACTTAGGGACATTGTTTTCTTGTTTTTTATTTGCGCTACGAATCTCTAAGCCATTAACCATCATATCAGAAACGAATCGCAATTTCAAGAAAATATCTTGAAATTATCCCGAAAATATGTAAAAATATCCTGTAAAGTGTCTGTAATTGGTTTATAATAGGCTTACAGGCATTTATCTTTCAGCGATTTGCTGAAAGCTGCAACAACTACAACTACAACTACTATAAAATCAGAGGAGGTGGTCAAAGGTGAGTAAAGTGACAAAAGCAAAATACACTTCCGAAGCTTCTGTCGGATTTACGCACAGGACGGCGATGGAAGAGGCGGCGAGATGCCTTCTTTGCCACGATGCGCCGTGCAGCAAGGGGTGCCCTGCGGGGACGGACCCAGCCAGGTTCATCAGGTCCATAAGGTTTCGGAACCCGAAAGGCGCCGCAGAGACGATCCGCGAAAACAACGTATTGGGAGGCACGTGCGCCAGAGTATGCCCCACGGGCGACCTGTGCGAAGAAGCTTGCAGCAGGTGCGGCATAGACAAGCCCATCGAAATCGGGAAACTTCAGAGGTACGCTGTCGAACAGGAAAAAACCTTCAAGATGAAAGTATTAAAAACCCCCGCGAAGAAGAAAGCAGGGAAAGTGGCTTGCGTCGGCGCAGGCCCCGCGTCCCTTGCGTGCGCTGCCGAGCTTGCAAAAGCGGGCTACAGGGTGACTGTCTTTGAAAAGGAAGAAAAAGCCGGGGGGGTGCTGACATACGGGATTGCGCCCAGCAGGCTGCCCCAAGCGGTGGTCGACCACGACGTCGCGCAAGTGAAGGGCCTTGGGGTAAAATTCGAATTCGGGAGGAAAGTAGGCGATGGCATCGACCTTTCGCAGATGGGCTTCGACGCCGTCTTCATCGGCGCCGGGCTTTGGGGCGGCAACCTTCCGGACATACCGGGCAAAGGCCTTGCCGGCGCATACACGGCGGTAGACTTTTTGAAGAGCGCAAGGACGAAGCAGGAAGCCTTTGATTTCGGAAAGAGAGTGGTCGTTGTTGGCGGCGGCGACGTGGCAGTGGATTGCGCAGTCACGGCAAAGCTCCTTGGGGCGGACGAAGTACGCATCGTATACAGGAGGACGCTAGAAGAAGCGCCCGGCAGCATGAGCGAATTCCAATACGCGCTTTCCCTGGGGATAGGGATAACCACCAACATGGCGCCTGCCGAGCTTGTAGGCGAATCAAAGCTGGAATACGCCATGTTCAACGGCAGGGACGGGAAGTCCGGCTTGAAGATAGCAGCGGACGCCATAGTCTTTGCGACAGGCCAAAAGGCTGAGGACATGTCGAAAATAATGCCTGTGGCCCTGAACGAAAAGGGCTTGGTAAAGGCAACCGCCAAGGGCAAGACCAACATGGCGAAAGTGTTTGCAGGGGGCGACGTGGTGAACGGCGGCGGCACCGTTGTGGAAGCGGTCAAAGCAGGCAAGGACGCAGCGGCGTCGATCATTGCGTACCTTGAAAAGAAGGGGGTGAAGTAGGATGGCTGTTAAGAAGGATTTGTCGATCAAATACTTGGGGATCGAATGCGAAAACCCGTTTTTCCTTTCATCGTCGCCTGTGGGCGGCAATTACGAAATGGTCGCGAAGGCGTACGAAGCAGGGTGGGGCGGCGTTTTCTTCAAAACAGTGGGCGTGTTCGTTGCAGACGAGTGCTCGCCCAGGTTCGACCAGACCAACAAAGAAGGGCTTCCTTGGCTTGGGTTCAAGAACATGGAACAGATTTCAGACAAGCCCACCGAATTGAACTTTGAAAACATGATGAAACTAAAAAGGGACTACCCCGACAAGGTGATGGTCGCCACCATCATGGGAAGCAGCGACGAGGAGTGGAGGGCGCTGGCGAAGATGTGCGAACAGGCGGGTGCAGACCTGATCGAAGGGAACTTTTCCTGCCCGCAGATGACCAGCCACGCCATGGGCGCCGACGTGGGGACCGACCCTGAGCTGGTCACGGCATACAGCAAAGCCGTTACCGAAACCACCAAAATTCCTTTCATAGCCAAGATGACTCCAAACATCACCAACATAGAAATCCCGGCGATTGCCGCGATAGAAGGCGGCGCAGCTGGGATATCGGCGATCAACACCGTGAAATCGATCACGAACATCGACTTTGAGAACATGACGGGGATGCCCGTGGTCAACGGGAAATCGTCAATATCAGGATATTCCGGAGCGGCGATAAAACCCATCGCGCTCAGGTTCGCCGCGCAGATGCTCCAGCATGAAAAGCTGAAGAACGTTGAAATTTCAGGCGTCGGTGGCATCGAGACATGGCGGGACGCTGCCGAATTCCTCGCCCTGGGCTGCAGGAACGTCCAAGTCACTACGGCGATAATGCAGTATGGCTACAGGATAGTCGAAGACTTGAAGTCGGGCATGATGCACTTCATGGACGAAAGGGGCTACGGCAAGCTGGACGACTTCATCGGCGCGGCCCTACCGAACATGATCCCGGCAGAAGACCTGAACCGGGACTTCCAGATACTCCCTGATTTCAACGAAAAGAAATGCATAGGGTGCGGCAGGTGCTACGTGTCTTGCTTCGACGGTGCCCACCAAGCCATCGACTGGGACGAAAAGAGGAGGAAGCCGAAGCTCAACGACCATTGCGTCGGCTGCCACCTGTGCCTCAACGTGTGCCCTGTGCAAGGCTGCATAACGCCTGGTGAAATCAAGTGGAAAGAGGGCAGGCAGAAAACAGAAGTAGCTCTAAAGAGGAATTACGACTAGCCGGAGCAGGAGGGCATTGTGAAGGAAGACAACCGCATCAAGGGCCATGCTTTGGCGCTAATGACTGTTCTTATTTGGGGGACCACGTTCATATCGACGAAAACACTGCTCCTGTGCTTCAAGCCGATTGAAATACTGTTTTTCCGCTTCAGCATCGGTGCGCTGACGCTCTTCGCAGCCTACCCTAAAAGGCTCAGGCTTGCGGACAAAAAGCAGGAATTGATGTTCATGGCGGCAGGCCTTAGCGGCATTACGCTGTACTGCCTGCTTGAGAGCAACGCCATATATTTTACTGCGGCTTCAAACGTGGGGGTTATCGTCTCAATAGCCCCGTTCTTTACTGCGCTTTTGGCGAACTGGCTGCTCGACGGCGAAAAGCCCAAAGCCAACTTCTACATAGGGTTTGTCGCCGCGATCACCGGGATATTCCTTATCAGCTTCAGCGGGAGCACCGTCCTTGAGCTAAACCCCGCCGGGGACTTTATCGCCGTGGCGGCGGCATTTGTCTGGGCGGTCTATTCCATTCTAGTGAGGAAGATAAGCCAGCTGGGTTACCGCACGGTTCAAACCACGAGGAGGATATTCTGCTACGGGCTTCTTTTTACGGTGCCTGCGCTATTTTTGTTCCATTTCGAACCGGGGCTTGCTCGCTTTACGCAGCCTGTAAACCTGCTCAACATCCTGTTCCTGGGCATGGGCGCCTCGGCGCTGTGCTTCGCCACGTGGAATTCGGCGATAAAATTTCTGGGGGCTGTAAAGACCAGCATCTACATTTATTTGATCCCGGTTGTAGCCGTGGTGACTTCCGTGGCCGTGCTCAGCGAGAGGATTACATGGATGTCTGCGGCAGGGACGGCGCTGGCGCTGGCGGGGCTGTTCATTTCAGAAATAAAAACCAAACATGCTGCACCGCGGTAACTGCTTAACGCGCATGTGGCTTTGTTTTTTTGACACTTGGATGTATAATAAAAATTGACACATATCAAAAAGTGTGGAGGTGCAAATGAAAATACAGTTTTGCGGTGCGGCGTCAGGGGTGACTGGCTCTTGCCATTTGATAACGACAGACAAGCACAAAGTGCTGCTTGACTGCGGGCAGTTTCAGGGCAGCAAAGCTGAGGAAGCGAAAAACTACGAGGACTTCCCTTTTGACCCTGCTGAAATCGACTGCCTGATACTCAGCCACGCGCACATCGACCACTGCGGCAGGATACCGCTTTTGGTCAAGCGCGGGTTCCGGGGCGACATATACTGCACTGACGCGACGGCCGACCTGGTTGACGTAATGCTCAAGGACAGCGGCTACATCCACGAGAAAGAAGCCGAATGGAAGAACAGGAAAGCCGAGAGGGCGGGCCGGGGCATGGTGGCGCCTTTGTACACGTACAGCGACGCAGTGGCATCGCTTAAATTCCTGAAACCTGCCCTATATGACCAGCTGATCAAAATAAACGACGAAATGGAAATAGTTTTCAACGACGCTGGGCATATTCTCGGCTCGTCGATCGTAGAGCTTTGGGTCGAAGAAAACGAAAACGTATCGAAGATCGTGTTTTCGGGCGACATTGGCATGGTGGGCCGCCCGATCCTGCGAAACCCGACGATCATAAAAAAAGCAGACCACGTCATCATGGAGGCTACATACGGAAACCGGCTGCACCCAGAAAACTCGTCAAGCATCGGACAGCTGATAGGCATCGTGCTGGCGACTGCAAGGCGCGGCGGAACGGTTGTTATACCCTCGTTTGCGGTGGGAAGGACCCAGGAGCTGATCTACGAGTTCAACAGGTTCTATGAAGAAAATTCAAAGTACAAAGACGAGCTGGGCAAGCTCACTGTATTCGTCGACAGCCCCATGGCCACGACCGCCACAGAAGTTTTCAGGAAAAACGCGCAGGTTTTCAACGAGGAAACCAGGGACTACATCCTTAAGGGGGACAATCCCCTCGACTTTAAAAACCTGAAGTTCACAAGGACGACCGAAGAGTCGAGGGCGCTAAATTCCGACACCGGCCCGAAGGTCATAATTTCAGCAAGCGGAATGTGCGAAGCGGGGCGCATCCGGCACCACCTCAAGCACAACCTCTGGAACCCGAAGTCGAGCATAGTTTTTGTCGGGTATCAGGCAGAGGGCACCCTCGGAAGGCACCTGCTCGAAGGCGCAAAGGAAGTAGTGATTTTTGGCGAAACTATTCAGGTGAATGCAGAAATATACAACTTGGAGGGCTTTTCAGGCCATGCCGACAAGGATGGCCTCCTGAGCTGGCTCGCAGGTTTTCAAGCAAAGCCTGTGAACATTTTCCTCGTCCACGGTGAAGAAAACGCCAAGAGGGACCTTGCCGGAACTATCAAAAAAGAGCTTGGGTACGACTGCTTGCCGGTGTTTGGGAACAGTTCGTTTGCGCTGGAAAAGAGCACAGTGCTGACCAAGGAAGAGGCGATCATGGACGCCATGGACGATGAACTGCTTGAGGACATCAAGGGAAGGATATCAAAGGTCCACCATGACTTGGAAAAGATACTATACACCGCTCATCTGGCTATGAACGCAGACGCTTCGCGCAAAAGGCTTTCCGAATTGAGCAATATGGTTTTGGAACTTGAGAAGACTTCGATAAACCTCGGATCCGCGTTGTCGAAAGAAGACCAGGGGGCGGCCATATGAAAGCAGTGGCGGCCATATGAAAGCAGGAGGCGAACAATGTCTGCACTCAAAGAGATAGCGAGCAGCGTGCAACAGGTAGCCGACGCCACAGGGGTCGCTCTTGGCGTTGAAGTCGAGATAGTGGACAATGAGCTCACTATAATCGGCGGGACCGGGAAGTACGCCGGCATGATCGGGCAAAAGGAAGAAGCCGGGGAAATCCACGCCGACAACCTGTACGCAAGGGTATTGAGGAGCGGAGCGACAGAGTGCGTTGAGGACGCCGTGAATTCCGAAAGCTACGGGCTCTCTGCCGGGTACGGCGGGAGCGACACGCCGGAACTCGCCGAGATATGCACTCCGATCAAGGTGTCAGGCAGGGTAATCGGGATAATAGGGCTGTTTGCCATCAATGAAGAGCAAAAGGCCATACTGCTTGACAAGGGCAAGGACATGGTCGCAGTAGTGGAGAAAATGGCAGACCTTCTGGCGGCCAGGGCCGAACAGCGCAAAGCGTTCTCAACCGTCCAAAACTCCATGAGCGAAATGGAGACGCTGCTGGAGGCGGCGCATGAAGGGATTTTTTCGATTGACAGGAACGGGTACATCATACATTGCAACAATATTGCCGCTTCGTTGCTTAAGGCTGACATACGGGACATAATCGGGAAGCACCTGAACAAATACATGATGGGGTCGCCGGCGGCCGAAGTGGCGAAAAACGGGGGCGGATACACTGAAAACGAAGAATTGTACAAAAATGAAAAGGGAAGCCTGCACATAATCGTCACGGCGAAGCCGTTTTTTTCAAACGGCAGCATTGAAGGGGCAGTCCTGTCCGTGAGGGACATTGAAGAAGCGCGGAAACTAGTGTACAATATCAATACGCGGGCGCTAAAATGCACGTTCGACGACATTATGGGGGAAAGCGAGCCAATACAAAGAGCCAAGTACCAAGCGCTGCTCACTTCCAGGGGGAACTCGACCGTTCTGATCAGCGGCGAAAGCGGCACAGGCAAGGAGATGTTCGCAAAAGCGATCCATTACGCAAGCGCGAGGGGGGGCGGGCCGTTCATAACGGTCAACTGCGGTGCGATACCGGAAAACCTCCTTGAGAGCGAACTGTTCGGGTATGAAAGGGGGGCTTTCACCGGAGCCAGCGACAAAGGAAAAATCGGCAAATTTGAAATGGCCAACGGCGGCACGATATTCTTGGACGAAATAGGGGACATGCCCCTCGTCCTGCAAGTCAAAATACTGCATGCCTTGCAGAGCATGAGGTTTGAGCGAGTCGGGGGCAACAGGACGATCATCGTGGACGTCAGGGTGATAGCGGCCACGAACAAAAATCTTGAAGCGATGATTGTCGAGGGGACCTTCAGGGAGGACCTTTACTACAGGCTCAGCGTCATTCCGCTCGTGATACCGCCGCTTCGTGAACGGCGCGAGGACATAGTGCCCCTGATGGACTACTTCCTGAAAAAGTACAACGTATTCATGAACCGGCAAATCGTCGGCTTTGCGAAAGAAGTCGAAAGCATGTACATGAACTACGGCTGGCCGGGGAACATCAGGGAGCTGGAAAATGCGGTAGAGTACAACACGAACATGGCGTTTGGGGACATTGTCGGGGTGGACGACGTCCCACGCCGCATAACAAAGAGAGAAGAGCAAGCGGTCAGGGGCGACGATGACGGGCTCACTTTTTCGGAGCAGATGAGGCGGCACGAGCGTCAAATAATAGCCCAAAAGCTCATGAAATACGGAAATACCGGCATTGCGAAAGAAAGGATCGCAAAAGAGCTTGGAATGTCTAGGGCGACATTGTACAGAAAACTGTCAGAATTTGAAACCAACAGCTAATTCATAATTGAAATTAATAAAACATTAAAAACATGGAGGGAAGAAAAATGTTGAGAGATGCATTACCAAAAATTGTCACACCGTTGCCAGGGCCGCTCGCAAAGGGAATCCTGGAAAGAAGGGCAGAGGCTATGCCAAATGCCATTAAGAGCATCTATCCCTGCGTAATCAAGCGCGGCGAGGGCGCGATGTTCGAGGACGTTGACGGAAACGTGTTTCTGGACTGGGTCGGAGGGGTAGGCGTGCTGAACATAGGGTACAGCCATCCTGAGCTGGTCGAGGCTGTCAAGGAGCAGTCGGAGAAGTACTTTCACGCAATGATGAACATCGTCACCCATGAAAGATATATCGATCTTGCAGAAAAAATGAATGAAATCATTCCTGTGAAAGGGGAGAAACGCAAGACGATGTTTGTGAACAGCGGTGCTGAGGCCGACGAAAACGCGGTCAAAATAGCAAAAAACTACACCGGACGGCCAAACATACTCGTTTTCTCAGGGGCTTTCCACGGCAGGACGATGATGACTATGGCGATGACCGCAAAGAAAGCCTACGCGGTAGGGATGGGCCCGTTCCCCGACGGCATCTGCAGGACCGAATTCCCGTATCTGTACAGGAAGCCGGAAGGCATGACCGACGCCGAGGCGGTACAGTACTACATAGGCAAAATCGAGCAAGTGTTCGTTGAAGCGTCCCCGGCGCAATACGTGGCGGCCATTGTCTTTGAGCCTGTGCAGGGCGAAGGCGGGTTCGTCCCCGCGCCGATCGAGTGGGTAAAAGCTGTCAGGGCGATTTGCGACAAGCACGGCATACTGATGATCGTCGACGAAGTGCAGTCCGGCTGGGGCAGGTCGGGCAGGATGTTCGCATCCGACTATTTCAAAGAAGAAGGCTGCGCCCCAGACATAATAACCACGGCAAAATCCATCGCCGGAGGCCTGCCGCTGTCGGCGGTGACGGCGCGGACCGAAGTTATGGACGGGGTGACAGGCGGCACGATCGGAGGAACGTTCTGCGGCAACGCGGTTTCGTGCGCAGCCGCGCTGAAGCTGATTGAGGTCATGCAGAGGGAGGATTACCCCGCAAAGGCGAGGAAAATCAGCGAAAAGTGCATGGCGAGGTTCAACGAATGGAAAGAAAAATACGAAGTGGTTGGCGACGTTAGGGGAGTTGGCGCGATGATCGGGGTCGAGTTTGTCAAGGACAAGGCGTCAAAAGATGTCAACCCGGACATCGTCAACAAAATCGTCGACGCGGCAGTTCAAAAAGGGCTGTTGCTGGAAAGCGCCGGCACTTACGGCAACGTGATCAGGTTCCTGTGCCCGCTTTGCGTCACGGACGAGCAGCTCGACAGGGGGCTTGAGATATTCGAGGAGGTTTTGGCAGAGAGCATCCGGTAAGCTAGAAAATGCCTTGGTAATAGACGATTGACGCGTTGAATTCGCCTTTTGAGGTGTTGACGATGGCGTAGGACCCCTGTGTGCCGTCGAATGGGAAAGTCAGGCTTCCGGGATTCAACAGGTATATTCCGTTTGATTCCGTGAAAACCGGTACGTGGGTGTGGCCGAAAAGAACTGCCTTGCAGTCCATTTCACAAGTCCTGTACAGCAGGTTCTGCAAGCCGTGCTTCACGTTTTGCTTGTGCCCGTGGGTAAGGAGGATATCGCCGTATTCGGTTTCAAGTATCTCAAAATCGTCTTTTGAATACAGCCCGTCGTTGTTGCCGGCAACGCTTATCACTCTTGTGCCTGTGTATTCGGCAATCCGCTGGGCATCGCGGCGGACGTCGCCGAGGTGCACGATCAGGTCAACCGAGTTGAGCTTGCGATAGACGTTTAGGGCTTTGTCGATTTTGCCGTGGGTGTCGCTGATGACGTACAGTTTCAAATCAATACCTCTTGCTTACTGGAAGTTGGGCAATTTTGGGTTGTTCACCACTAATATACTATATTATGCAGAGCATGGCAATAAGGCAGGGCGTTTTTGCCGGCGACAAAGTTAAGGAGGCTGGATTATGGCTCAAGTCGGGATTACCGAAACGGCGCTAAGGGACGCGCACCAATCGCTCGTTGCAACGAGGATGACGACCAGCGAGATGGTACCGGTGCTTGAAACCATGGACAACATCGGCTACTGTGCGCTTGAAGTGTGGGGAGGCGCCACATTTGACGCCTGCCTGCGTTTTCTTGACGAGGACCCGTGGGAAAGGCTGCGGGCCATTAGAAAGGGCATAAAGAAGACAAAGCTGCAGATGCTGCTCCGCGGCCAAAACCTGCTCGGGTACAAGCATTACGCAGATGACGTCGTCGACGAGTTCGTAGGCAGGGCCATCGAAAACGGGATAGACATAATCCGCATTTTTGACGCCCTAAACGACACAAGGAACTTGGACAGGGCGATCAGGGCAACCAAAAAAAACGGCGGGCACGCGCAGGGCGCGATTTCATATACAAAAAGCCCAATCCACTCGAACGAGGTATTCATAGGGCTTGCCAAAGAAATCGAAGAGATGGGCGCGGACTCGGTCTGCATCAAGGACATGGCTGGGCTGCTTGACCCGTACAACGCTTTTGACCTGGTCACGGCAATGAAAAAAGAAATAAAAATCCCGCTGGAGATACACACGCACGCCACCAGCGGGCTGGGCAGCCTTACTTACATGAAAGCGGCCGAGGCGGGCGCCGACATCATCGACACGGCGATTTCGCCTTTGGCGGGAGGCGCTTCGCAGCCGCCTACGGAAGCTATGGTTGCAGCGTTTATGGGGACGCAGTACGACACCGGCCTGAGTTTTGACCTGCTCAACGAGGCTGCAGAGTATTTCAAGCCCATGAGGGAAAAATACATCGCCAACGGGCTGCTTGACCCCAAACTGATGTGCATCGACGTCAACACCCTGATCTACCAGGTTCCGGGGGGGATGCTGTCAAACCTGATTGTCCAGCTTAAGCAGGCAAACGCGCTTGACAGGTACGACGAGGTGCTGAAGGAAATACCGAGGGTCAGGGAAGACTTCGGGTACCCGCCCCTTGTGACGCCCACGAGCCAAATCGTAGGCACTCAGGCAGTGCTCAACGTAATTACCGGAGAGCGCTACAAGATGGTGCCAAATGAGGTGAAAATGCTAGTCAAAGGCATGTACGGAAAGACCACAGTCCCCATTAGTGAAGACATCGTCAAAAAGACCATCGGGGACGAAGCCCGGGTAACGTGCAGGCCGGCAGACCTTATCGAGCCTGAGCTCGAGTCGATAAAGAAAGAATGCAAAACGTTCAAGGAGCAGGAAGAAGACGTTTTGACAAAAGCGCTGTTCCCTTTGCCGGCTGAGGAATTCTTCAAACGGAGAGCGCAAAAAAAGTACAGGATAGACTTCAGCTTGTTGAATGAGGAGGACGCTGTATACCCGGTGTAGAATGATGTTTCGCGAAATTAAAAAAAAGCAGTTGATACTGGAAAACAGAAAACCGTACAGCAGCGAAGTCTGCAAATACATAAGGGAAATGGACATGGCTGACTGGATACACAGCTCGATGAGGCTCGACGGGAGCGTTTTGAGCAGGCATGACGTGGAGACGATCCTCAAAGGGGAACTGGTGGCAGAAGCGAGTTTGAGCGAGCATCTGCTGGTTGAGAAGTACAGCAGCCTTTTCAAAGCGGTGCAAAGCAGCTTGGCGATATCGTCGAGCTTGAGCAGGGAGATGATCTTCAGCTTTCACCGGATGCTCGCAGGGGAAGGGGCCACGTGCTACAGAAAAGGGAACCCGGTCCTTTTGGCGATCAACTACAACCCGCCCCACCCGTCTGAGATTGAAGAGCAGATGGACATACTGATGGGGTGGTTCTACTCTGCCGACATGGAGCCCGACCCGATAACCAAAGCGGTGTGCCTTCACCACAGGATTATTGAAATATACCCTTTTGACGAGCATACCGAGGCTGTCGCAAGGGCGGCCATGTACTACTTCCTGCTGGAGAACCGGTACCCTGTGTTTGAAATAAGCATGAGCGAGCAGGAATACAACCGCGCGTTGATGGAATACCTAAAGAAGGAAAACCTGCAGCCGTTCTGCTTGGAAGTGGAGCGGAGCCTTTTAAACAAGATGGAATTGCTTATTCAATTGACGGCACAGCAAAATTGACTGTGCCCATTGGCGGAGGGGAGAATGTTAAGCGTATATCGGCGCCTGCTGGAAGAAATGCCGCCTGGCAACATGGTTTTGGACTGCGACATGGGTGCGCACACGTCGCTTAAGGCCGGAGGGAAAGCGGCGCTTCTGATCGTACCAAGGAGCATGGATGAGCTGCGGCGCACCCTGGCGGTGCTGTCGCGGTCTGGGTGCGGGTACACTGCCATAGGCAGCGGCACAAACATCCTCGTATGCGACAGCGGGTACCCAGGGGCCATAGTCAAGATTGGCGAGGCGTTTTCGCAGATAGAAGTCAGCGGCAAGGCATTGTCGGCAGGGGCGGGAGCTCCGGTTGCGGCTGTGGCGAGGGCAGCGATGGAAGCGGGCCTCGCCGGCCTGGAATTCGCTTCGGGCATACCGGGCAGCATCGGCGGGGCAGTGTTCATGAACGCGGGGGCGTACGGAAGCGAGATGAAAGGCGTCGTTCGCAGCGTCAGCCTGATCTCAAAGGACGGCCAAAGAGAGTACGCGCTTGGCGCTGCCGATTTGGGCTTTTCCTACAGGCACAGTTCCATGCAGGATACGGGAGACATAATAACCGGCGCCGCGCTTGAACTTGAATACGGCGACGCAGAAGAAATCAAGGGGAAAATGCGCGAGTTCGCTGAGCTCCGCAATGCAAAGCAACCTGTCGGCATGCCTAGCGCAGGGAGTTTTTTCAAACGGCCTTACGGGCATTTCGCCGGCAAGCTTATAGAGGACTGTGGGCTAAAAGGGCTGACGGTGGGCGGCGCTGCTGTATCTCCGCTACATGCAGGGTTCATTGTGAACAACGGAGAAGCTACGGCGTCAGACATCATCGACTTGATGCATCTGGTGCAGCACACCGTCTATGACAGGTTCGCGGTGAAGCTTGAACCGGAGGTGAGGATTATTGGGGACGCGTGACATGGAGAAAAGCTATAAAATCAAATTCGATTACCATACTCATACATACTACTCGCACGGGAAGGGCAGGATAGAGGACAATGTCCGCGCAGCTGCTCAAAAGGGCCTGACCGGCATTGCGGTTGCGGATCACGGGCCGGGCCACCTGTTTTACGGCATCGACAAGAGGGAAATACAAGACATGCGCCTTGAGATAGACCTGTTGAGGAAAATTTACACGGAAATGGACATTTTTCTATCTGTTGAAGCCAATATTTGCGATTTCGGGAACTGTTTGGACATCGGGGAAAGCGACCTTGCAGAATACGATTTTATAATAGCCGGTTACCATTACGCCACGCGCAACGGCAGGACCGTGAGGAATTTCATGCACAGCCACAGCCCGTTTGGCCTGCCCGGGCGCGGCAGGCTGATGTGCAAGAACACTGACATGGCGCTGAAAGCGATTTACGAAAACCCGATCAAGATTTTCACCCACCCGGGGGACAAGGGGCCTTTTGACGTGTTTGAGATAGCAAAGGCGTGCGCCGACCGGGGCACGTACCTTGAGATAAACGACCACCACGAGCACTTGTCGGCAGAGGCGATAAGGATTGCGGCAAAGACGGATGCGGCATTTGTCATAAGCAGCGACGCGCATACGCCCGAAGGTGTGGGCTCATGCGAAAGAGGCATAAAGAGGGCCTTGGATGCGGGCATCGACATGGGCAGGATAGTGAACATTGTAGAGTGCTGAAAGGAGATCAATTTGCAGGCGGTTATTGTTACAGGGCTTTCCGGCGCCGGGAAAACGCAGGCTATTATTTGTTTGGAGGACATGGGCTATTACTGCATAGACAACATGCCGCCGGCCCTGATAAAAAATTTCATCGGCCTTGCCATGCGGGAAAAGAGCAGAACGGAAAGGGCGGCTTTTGTGATGGATGTCCGGGGCGGCGAGTTTTTTTCCGACATTGAATCGTGCTTGGCTGATTTGAGGAACATGGGGGTCTCGTACAAGCTTGTTTTCCTTGAAGCGTCTGACGAGGCGCTCATCCGCAGGTTCAACGAAACGAGGAGGGCACACCCGCTGTCGGGAAGCTTTTCGACTGGCATCGGCATCCAGAAGGAAAGGGAAGCCTTGGAAGGGATACGGGGCATAGCTGATTTTATAATCGACACGTCCAACATGAAATCAATGAGGCTCAGGGAGGAAATCAAGCAGATTTTCGCCGGCGCGGACGAGGTGGCGGGCTTTACCGTAAACATCGAGTCTTTCGGGTTCAAAAACGGCATCCCCCTCGATGCGGACATGGTGCTTGACGTGAGGTTCATACCAAACCCGTATTACGTGGCCACCTTGAAAAAACTGACCGGGAACAACAAAAAAGTAAGGCAGTACGTCATGAAATTTCCGGAGAGCAAAAGCTTCGTAAAAAAAGTGGACGAGCTGGTAAACGACATGATCCCCTGCTTCATCAGGGAGGGCAAGCATCATTTGAACATCGCTTTTGGCTGCACCGGCGGGCAGCACCGTTCCGTGGCGATGGCAAACGAGTTTTCGGAGATGTTCAATGCTCAGGGCAAAAGGACAATTGCGGAGCATAGAGATATATAAGGCAGCGCAACTATTAATTTCAAAGGAAAACAGGAGGGAAGAAATGGAAAAATTGATTATTGCAGCAGCGATTTGCGGCGCTGAGGTGACAAAGGAGAACAACCCGGCAGTGCCGTACACGGTTGATGAAATCGTCAGGGAGGCCAAGTCGGCATACGACGCAGGGGCAGCGGTCATCCATCTTCACGTCAGGGAGGACGACGGGACGCCGACGCAGAGCAAGGACCGCTTTCAGGAATGCGTCGAGGCTATCCTAAAAGTGTGCCCGGATGTTATTATACAGCCATCGACAGGCGGGGCGCTGGGCATGAGCGACTTGGAAAGGCTGCAATCCACGGAAATAGTGCCTACGCCGGAATTTGCGACGCTTGATTGCGGGACATGCAATTTCGGGGGCGATGAAATTTTCGTCAACACCGACAACACGATTTTCAATTTCGCTAAGATCATGAAGGAGCGCGGGATCAAGCCGGAGCTTGAATGCTTCGACAAGGGGATGATCGACATAGCGCTCAAGGCAGACAAAAAAGGGCTGCTCGAACACCCGATGCATTTTGATTTCGTCCTCGGCGTACAGATGGCTGCAACGCTCAGGGACCTGGCTTTCTGCGTGGGGAGCATACCGCCGGGAAGCACTTGGACGGCATGCGCAATCGGGCGGTTTGAATTTGACATCGCTGCGGGCGCGATAATAATGGGAGGCCATGTGCGGGTCGGGTTTGAGGACAACCTGTATCTGGAGAAGGGGGTCCTTGCCAAGAGCAACGGCGAACTGGTTGAAAAAGCCGTCAAGCTGGCGAAGCTCTTGGGAAGGGAAATCGCAACCCCCGACGAGGCCCGCAAAATTCTCAGCATAGCGAAAAAATAAGAGTTCGCAAAGGGAAACCTCCATGTCTTTCGCCGCCGACACAAAAAACGAGCTCGCGCATGTCGCGACTGAAAAAAAGTGCTGCATGCTTGCGGAGATCGCAGGCTTTGTCCGCATGTGCGGGACTGTCAAGCCAAGCGGCGGCGAAAGGATGACGATTGTCGTCCACACGGAGAACCCTGCGCTGGCCAGGCGGTTCAAAATGCTCCTCAAGGAGTATTTCAAGATAAACGCCGATCTGGAAATCGCTAAGTCTGCGGGCCTTAAGAAAGGCCGTGCATACTACCTGAACATCCCGCCTGAAGAAAAGAGCGAGCAGGTGCTCAGGGAAACCGGCATACTGATGGTCCGCGAGGGCCTCAACTACTTCAGCGACGGCGTGTACGATGGGCTCATTAAGACCAAGTGCTGCAGGAAAGCCTACTTGCGAGGCTTTTTTTTGGGTTCCGGGACGATAAGCGACCCAGAAAAAGGCTACCACATCGAATTTGTGTGCAATACTGAGGCGCTAGCCGCTGACGTGAAAAAGCTGATCAACAGCTTTGTCGGCATCCACGCCAAGGCGGTGAAGCGAAAGAAAAGCTTTGTCGTGTACGTCAAGGATTCTGGGCAGATAACCGACATACTGAACATAATGGGTGCGCATTCCCACTTGCTGGTGTTCGAGAACGTAAAAATCATGAAGGAGATGCGCAACAAAGCAAACCGCGTCCTCAACTGCGACAGCGCGAACTTGGACAAAACAGTGAATGCCGCCGAACGGCAAATCAGCTGCATAAGGAAAGTGGAAGCAAAAAAAGGCCTGGGGTTCTTTCCGGACAAGCTTTTTGAGGTTGCCGTGCTGCGGCTGGAAAACCCGGAAGCAAGCCTTGCAGAACTCGCCGGCATGATGGACCCGCCGATGAAGAAGTCCGGCGTCAACAACAGGCTGAGGAAAATAGAG